>DUFA01000108.1 GCA_011191975.1 Dehalococcoidia bacterium | reverse complement strand
GAAAACCCGCCACAACTCTCTGCTATAACATTTACCAGGATTAAATTCAATGAACTGCAACACAAAGGCAAGTTGCATTGGGTTTTCACAAAAGTCCAATGCATGCATTGCCAGTATCCCGGATGTGCGGAAGCTTGTCTTGTTGGAGCCTTACTCAAGAGTGAAGAAGGACCGGTGGTTTATGATGAGAAAAAATGTATCGGTTGCCGTTACTGCATGGTAGCCTGCCCCTTTAGTGTCCCTACCTTCGAATGGGACGAACCGTTACCCTGGATTCGTAAATGTAATTTCTGTTTCGACAGGTTAAGTGCAGGAATGGAACCAGCCTGTGTAAAAGCCTGCCCTACCGACGCATTAATAATTGGCGAAAGAGATGATCTCCTTGCTGAAGCACGAGAAAGAATCGCAAATTCTCCGGATAAATATATCGACCACATATACGGTGAGAACGAAGCCGGAGGAACCTGCTGGTTGTATCTCTCTCCGGTTCCATTCGACGAATTGGGATTTCCTTCCCTGTCCTCCACACCGGTAACTGTGAATACCGAGAGAGCCATAGGAGCGGTACCTCCCGTAGTGGTGACCGTGGCAGCATTAATGTCAGCCGTTTATTGGATTGCCCGGAGAAAGAAAAAATTGGAGCAGGAAAATCATAACCAACACAATAATGGAACCAAAGAGAAAGTGACAGAATGATGGACAGAAAAGATAAGTTTCCTTCCGGGATATTGATTCTGAGTATTTTGGTAATTGTTTCACTGGTTCTGCTTTTTATACGTTTTATATACGGATTGGGTGCAGCAACTAATTTAAGTGATGGCCGACCTTGGGGATTCTGGATAGTTTTCGACGATATGTGCGGAGTAGCACTGGCAGCCGGAGGATTCACCCTGGCAGGTATCGTTCATATTTTCGGTCGTGAAAAATATCGCTCATTATACAGACCGGCAATCCTTACCGCGTTTCTGGGTTACATACTGGTTGTCCTGTCTTTAGTTGTTGACCTTGGACAACCATGGTACATGTGGCATTTCTTTATCTACTGGAACGTGGATTCACCTATGTTTGAAGTTGCCGTATGTGCAGTACTTTATACAATAGTTCTTGCGTTATTGTTCAGCCCGGCTGTATTCGAACGGCTGGAAGGTTTAAACTTCCCTGTGATCAAGCGTATAAAGTGGAGTATTCTTCTAAAGATAGTCAGAAGAATCGAGATTCCACTTATTATCGCCGGAATTATTATCTCTACGCTACACCAGTCGGCTCTAGGTTCGGTGCTTCTGCTTATGCCGGCATCTTTACATCCCCTCTGGTATACACCCGTTTTACCAGCCCTCTTTCTCATTTCCGCAATAGCAGTAGGACCCGCCATGGTCATTTTTGAAACGATCATTAGTAATAGAATATTCGGTCATCAACTGGCGCAGGACGTGATGAGTGGGCTGGTAAGGTACATACCATATATTCTCGGCGTCTATCTATGTCTTAAAATACTGGATCTTATTATTGCTCAAGAACTTGGTCTGTTGTTTACCGCCGGTCATTACAGCCTGCTGTGGTGGGGAGAGATTTTGATTGGTGTAATAATACCGCTAATACTGCTATCTATCCCAACGGTAAGAAATATTAGAATGGCTGTATTCTGGTCTTCAGTCTTGGTTGTGGCCGGAATTATCTTTAACCGGTTTAATGTCGCCTTATTCGGCCTGGCTATGAGATCCGGATATACCTATACGCCACACTGGATGGAGATAGCGATTTCCGTAGGTCTTGTAGCTGACGCTATGCTGGTTATTTGGCTGGCTTATCGTTACCTGCCTGTTCATACTGATGAGAAGACGTCGATTGAAGCATAACAACCAAAAAAGTAATGGCTGCCATTGAACCTGCACCGAGAACAAAGGCAAGTGAATAACTGGAGCTGGTATCGTATATAAATCCTCCGATGAGCGGCCCGATACCAGCTCCTATTCCCCACCCTATCTCCAGCAATCCCAGTATCGATCCGAGACGGTCGAGACCGAATGTATCACCAAGCAGAGAAGTAACTCCGGAAAATAGTCCGCCGTTTCCCAGCCCATAGATAACTGCAAACACATAGAACATCCAGAGTTCCTGCACCCATACCAGCCATATCATAGCGCCTGCCATGACCAGAGTCGACACAATCGCTACTTTCTTCCTGCCTGCCCTGTCAGCGACTATCCCGAGGCCGATCATTCCGGCTACCCGTGCCGCTCCCATGATACTGATAATAATCGCCCCTTCAGTGGCGGTGATTCCGATATCGGTAACATGCGGGACGATATGCGTGAACAGCATCGACATACAGAATGAAAAGAAAAACCAGATACCTGCAACAGCCCAGAATCCCCTGGTTTTAAGTGTCTCAGTCAGAGACATACCGGATTCATGAGTGTTCGCATCCGGGTTCACATCGGTCATACCTTGCTCCTCTGTGTTCACTCCGTCCGGGAAAGCACCGATTTCTTTCGGTTCTTTTTTTAGCAAGCGCGAGAGGGGGATCACGACAGCCCAGGTTATTAACCCTATRATGAGATAGGCTGTTTTCCAGTTAAACCTRGATATAAGGAAGYTCGATAGAGGTGCCATCGTKATYGTCCCCAGTCCTTCRCCTGAGCCGGCAATTCCYAYCGCAAGACCACGTTTYTTATTGAACCACCKTGAAACAGTGGATGTYGCTACCACATAGACAGGCCCCATCCCTATAGCCAGTAATACACTGTAAGTAAGAAACACCTGCCAGGCAGCGCCGGTCCTGCTGGTCAGTACAAGACTCAATCCGGTAATGAGACCCATAGCAATAAGCACTATTCGAGGCCCGTATTTGTCCAGTGCCCATCCGCCGAAAAATCCCGATATGGGAATCAATATCATCGATACCGAGGAAATCGCCGACGTAACGGTACGGGTTAGTTCGAATTCTGCTTCGATGGACTTGAAAAAGACGGTAAAGGATGATGCTATCCCCATCATGACCGCCTGAATTACTAAAAATACGGCTACGATTATCCAGCCGTAAAATACTCCGTTTGTAAGCCTGAAAGACACCGCAGAAAAACCTCCCTGACTGTGAAACCGGCATGATACGAAAGCCGGTCAAACGATTCCAATAGTAAGGGGAGGGTTTTACCCTCCCCTTGATTCTACCATAAGACTTAATGTGGTATTCTTAATTTTCAGGAATTTCAGGTAATTCGAAGTCATCAGGAAATTCGAAATCATCGTCGTCCCATCCCGGGAACTCGAAATCTTCGGGTAATTCCATATCGGGAGGTCCGGACGGAATCATGGGAAAACCTGTTCCTTCCTGGAACGATTCTGCCATCTCCGCCAGTTCTGCCATCGATATCTCATAGTCAAGGTACACACGGGAACCGCCAGTCGTTATCTCTATGCCTTTTATTAATTCTGCCGATTCCTCGTCCTGACTCATCATAGCTATAAAATCAAGCATGGTTTCAAGAGATTCTGCAGCCTTAGCAGCAGAATCGGCAGGGGAAAACTCTATATTTACCTTAATTGTCAATGCCTGGGTCCCCATGTTAGCTGCCAGACCAAGTGACTGCATATCTTCGAATGAATCCAATCCAACCGGCATCATATCACCTTCAGGCTGGTCGGCAAATGACTCTTTCGCTTCCTGGGGAATCTTCATCGCCAACTTCAACATTACATTCCCCATATCATCATACGTATCCAGTACTCCGCCACTTACCCGGCTTAATTCTCCATTAATCACATTAATACAGTCCTTTACAGCCTGGATTGAGCCCATAATGATCATCATGTTATTCAGGGGGGCTACCGCAGCATCGGCATTCGCATCAGTATAAAGCGTGAAATTCCCATAATTCTCTGTCTCGAACTTATTACCGGTCTCTTTCTCGATATTATCAATCAGATCCTGATCAGCGAAGTTGCCTTCGAGTATAATTCCCATATATTCCATCGTGTCCGTAGATGATTCTCTGGCAAATATTACTGCGCTGGATATATCGTTCACATCAATACCTATCTCATCACCAAAACTATCTCTCATCTCATCGAATTGTTCTTCAGTATTTTCATTTCCCTCAAGTTCGGAGTAAAGCTGCCAGTTCCGTAACATCTCGTTGACTTTTATCCCTGCCAGCATATTGATACCTTCCGGCACAAGGTCGAGAGCTTCGTAGGTTACGCTTTCATTACAGCTGGTTGCCGGAACTAGCATCATAGCCAGCAACAGGCATCCCAAAACGACATTTTTAACTTTCATAGGTATTCCTCCAATTGAGTCAATTATTACGGAGTATATCACACGGACACATTTATAAAAACGGAAAACGTATAAAAATGAGTAGCTTTCAGGATCAATATAATCTAATTATACATTACTCATATTCTCCGGTTATCAGTTTCTCACCGTATTCAAGCAGGATCTCAGCTCGTTCAGGAGAATAATTCGCTTCGAGGTACGTCTTGAGTGCTTCGACAGGAGAAACCTCTTCAACCGTTGCTGCACCCAGTCTTATACGACTTTCACGGGAAACATCCTTGGACACGGTTGAATAATAAGCACCTTTCAAAGCGTCTCGAATGTCACTATCCCTGATCTGACTTTCTGATTCCTCGGGGAGATTTATCTGGAGCCTGATAACAGCATTGTCTACATCATTTTCTACTTTATTGATTTCTTTCAGGATTGTTGCCGTGGGATCTTCATCCTCGGGTTCGATGTCAACTTCTATAGTGCGGAAAGAACGGCCTGTAACTTGAAGGAATGCATACGATACGTTTCGTTTATCCGAATCCGGTTCCTGCTCGATGTCAATCACGTAAAATCCCTTTTCATCCTTCTCCTCGCCGAAGTCCACCCGTTCCAGGCTACCGGAATAAACAACGGGAGGATTTTCGGACAGTACCTGGTGTTTGTGGATATGGCCAAGCGCTATGTAATCGAAGGCAGGATTGGCTATATTACTGATAAGCAGGAAATGCTCCTGACCTATCGCCATCAGTCGCTCCGAACCTATCATCGCGCTGGCTACGCCGACATGAGCTGCCAGTATCGAAGGAAGTGCAGGATCCAGTTCCGACGCATGAGCTTTGATTATATTGGACAAAGCCTGCTGCATTTTTTCATTTATCTGGTTGAAGTCAAGGTTTTTGGTATCCTCCCTGCTCAGGAGAGCGCTCCGCCGCAGCCAGGGAAGCGACGCTACCTGTACAGGACCGCTTTTCGTCTCTATCCGGTAAACATCAGGTCGGTTTGAGACATAGACATTCTTGATTTCCAGTGTATCGAATATCTCGGTGGCAGTTGCTTTCCCGACCGCATTCGGCAGGTCATGGTTACCGGTAACGATGAATATCGGAATGTCATTCGTGACCAGGCGGTTAATACGTTTGGCAAATTCTCTCTGTTGTGTCTGGCTTGGTTCCCGGCTCTTATAGGCATCACCGCAGAATATTACTATGTCGACGGCGTTGTTAATAGCGTAATCAACTACCTGGTCTAACGCTGCCAGGAAATCCAGCAGCCGCGATGATATACCGGTTACCGGATCGATCCGACCATAACTCTCTACTCCCAGGTGCAGGTCTGCGAAATGGACTAGTTTCATTTCGATTACTCGTTATTATTGTACTATATTTAATACCTCTTTAAGCGATGATATGACCGGTCCTTTCCAATCCGTGCCTTCGAAATCGACTCTGTGAGTTCCCGACACATCCTCTTCCGGATCGATTATCAACACTGGATACATACCGACCGCTGATGCTCCGGTCAGTTCATTACTGCTGCCGTCGCCTACGTACAGGCATGCTTCCGGATTTACATCTAGTTTCTCAACAGCCAGTGTATAGATCTGTGGGTCCGGTTTTTTTACTCCTTCGGAACAGGAAAAAATAGTTATGTCAAACAACTGATCGAATGGTGTATCCGGCCAGATTTTCGGTACTTCCGAGGAGCAATCGGATACCAGGCCAATCTTCATCCCCTGCTTTTTCAGGAAAGAAAGCATATCTATAGCACCGGGTAACGGAATCATTGTATCTCTCGTCAGTGCATACCGGATTCGGACAGCCTTTTCTACCAGGTCTTTATCCACCGCTATACCCAGTTCACGGCATACGTATTCTACGTTTTCTTCTGGTGTTTTCAGTTCACCCAGACACCGCATATCGAACGTACTATACCAGAGATGAATGAATTCATCACRGGGTACGGAGAGTATTTCAGCCATTTGCCCGAGTGTCCCTTCATGCTGCTGCACGGTAAAATTCTTTACCAGCGTCCCGAACAGGTCGAARATKACWGCCTTRTATTTCATTCTTCTTCCACCAGCGYMARTACTTCRGTTAATGACCTGATYACYGGCCCATCCCATTCCTGCCKSTNWGYANASRTANTMANTCRKTKTCWKWWTCRTAWTYTACKKRWATCWTCACCGGATACATTCCCATYTCYYGKGCTCCKGTYARTTCRTTRCTGTCTCCATCTCCAACRTAAATACACTCGGCAGATTTCAACTGTAACTGGTCCAGTGCCAATTGGTAAATCCGGGGATCAGGTTTTTTAAGTCCGACAAAACTTGAAAATACCGTAATATCGAATAGCCTTATAAACGGAGTTTTATCCCAGGTTTCAGGAGTATCAGGAGAGCAGTTGCTGATGAGCCCTATCTTAATACCCTTTCCCTTTAGCTGTAAGAGAGTATGTAACGTATCATGCCGTGGAGATAAAGTCCGGGTAACGAATTCCCGCCTGATATCTGCAGCACGTTCTATCATGTCATCATCAATCTGAACATTCATTCTGTTACAGATAGCAGCAATACTAGTATTAGTAGTAGCAAATGCACCTGTATTCCGCTCGGGTGCCGTATCATCCCATACCCTTCTAAATTCTCTGTAAGGTACATTCAGAATTGCAGCCATCTCTACAAGCGTATTATTATAGTTAACAACCTTGTAACAATCTACCAGCGTCCCGAAAAGGTCGAAAATTACTGCTTTGTACCTCTTCACCGTAGAAATTCCTTTATCTCACTTAGCGTTGAAATAGTGGGATCATTCCAGTTTTCACGTGTTGGGGCAGAGTCGATTTCTTCAGGTACCAAAATCTGGATAACGTGCATTCCCAGTTTCGCCGCATTCGCCAGTTCATCTCTCATTCCATCGGCAACATAGACACATGACTCCGGACTGACATCCAGACGTTCAACAGCCATCTGAAATATGCGAATATCAGCCTTGTTCATGCCAACATAACAGGAAAAGATCGGACTATCGATTAATCTGGCAAACGGTGTCTCGTCCCATAACTCAGGAATATCGGTCCAGCAATCACTTATCAAGCCAGTCTTATAGTCCCGGGATTTCAACCATGAAAGTAACTCAACGGCATCCGGGCGTATATCCTCCACCATTTTCCGGGTACTATTAAAGAGGTTTTCTGCGGCATTTTCGATTTTCCGGTCTGTTGGGGTAATTTCAAGCAGATTGGCGATATACCGGAAATAATCCTGGTAACTGGTAAATTCACCCTTTCCGGGTCTCTCGGCATGTTGAAAGTACAGTCGTACGAATTCATCACGGGGCACTGATATAATCTCAGCTATCTCGCCTGTAGTTTTTTCGTACTCCGCCCAAGCTAAACTCCTGACAAGAGTTCCCCCGAAATCGAAAATTACTGCTTCATATTTCATTCCTGAATCTCCAGTATTGCTACAGCTCTTTTTATCATTTAATTATCCATTCTAGATACCGTTTCCCCTATCAGGTACAGGACAAATTTGAAGGGTATAAATAAGTAATTATCGAAACCTTATTCCATACCGGCGAAAGCCGGTATCCAGTTATCCAATTATTTCATTATAAAGGTCTTTCCATTCAGGATTATCTTTCTCAATCAATTTCAGTTTCCATTTTCTCTTCCATTCTTTTATCTGTTTTTCACGCCGGATTGCACTTTCACGATCTTCGCAAGCTTCATAATAAACGAGTGTGTGTACAGCATACCGTTTCGTAAAGCCCGGCACAAAATCGTTTTTATGATCATACACACGCCGAGGAAGATTACCGGTAACACCTGTACAAAGAGTACCGTTTCGTTTACTTGCAAGGATATATACGTAAAAGAAACTCATAACCTGGATTCCGTTTTTCAACGGAATGGTTTGTGATCTACTCTTGTTATTGTTCACCAGTAGTTCTATATCCATCAGATAATGTTAAGAACTGCCTGATTTACCCTACCTTACCACCTGACCGCCCGGCGGAAGGATGGAAAAATCCTCACCGGCGAGTTTGGCAGACAACGTGTCCTGGAGGGCTGCCACCGGAACGCGGATCTGGCCCATGCTGTCACGTTCGCGTATCGTGATCTGGTTGTCTTCCAGCGACTGGAAGTCCACGGTCACGCAGTAGGGGGTTCCCAGTTCGTCCTGCCTTCGATAACGCCGCCCGATACTCTGTGTATCATCGTACTGCGTCATAAAGCAGGGTGACAGACTGGAATAGACATCCTTCGCCATAGCCACCAGGTTTTCCTTACGGCTGAGGGGGAGTACGGCTACTTTTATCGGAGCAATATCCGGATGGAAGTGCAAGACTACCCGTATCTCATCTTTGTCAGGTTCTTCATCATAGGCATCGCAAAGAAACGCCAGCACACAGCGGCCTACTCCTGCTGACGGTTCGACTACGTACGGTATGTAATGCTCGTTCGTCTCATTGTCAAAATAATCCATTGATTTTCCACTGAATTCTTGGTGCTGCGTGAGGTCAAAATCTGTTCGGTTGGAAACACCCTCCAGCTCTTCGAAGCCCATCGGGAAGTTGTACATGATATCACAGGTTCTCTTTGCGTAATGGGATAATATTTCCTTGGGATGCTCATAGACATCCAGGTTCTCACGCCGGATGCCATACTTCACGTACCAGTTAATACGCTCCTGGAGCCACTTCTCATGCCATTCTTCATCAGTGCCCGGTTTTACGAAGTACTCCAGTTCCATCTGCTCGAACTCACGGGTACGGAAGAGGAAATTTCCCGTGGTGATTTCGTTACGGAATGATTTGCCCATTTGGGCGATACCAAACGGAATCCGCTTACGGCTTGTATTAACCACATTCTGGAAATTCACGAATATCCCCTGGCACGTTTCAGGTCGTAGGTAGACCACAGCAGCATCTTCCTCCACCGGACCGACAAAGGTCTTGAACATAAGATTAAACCTGCGTTCTTCGGTGAATTCACCTCCACACTCGGGGCATTTATCAGATTCAAGGTTATCCGCTCTGAACCGTTTATGGCAGCTTTTACACTCTACCAGAGGATCGGTAAATTCAGTAAGATGACCGCTGGCTTTCCAGACCTGTGAATTCATAAGAATGCTGGCATCCAGTCCCACCACGTCATCACGTTCCCTGACCACAGAACGCCACCATGCTTCTTTAATGTTCCGTATCATTTCAACCCCAACAGGTCCGAAATCATAGCAACCTGACAGGCCGCCGTATATATCACTGCTGGGAAAGATAAAGCCCCGCCGCTGGCACAGCGAGACCAGTTTATCCATGTCGACTTTCGATGAATTGTCCGTCAATATATCACTCCTTATTGACTCTCCAGACCTGCAAACCGGCCCGGAGGAAAAATATTCCGAGAATTATGCCGCCGGCAAGAAGCACGATAAGGGCATTCAACCACAGCGGCAGGAAGTGTGTCTGGTATGAATTGTAGCTGAAAATATCTATCATTGCAAAAAAGATAATGACCTGAGGAACGACCAGCATATTTCCCATAACATTGATCGTCACAGCCGGATTCGCCGGACCGCTGTCAGAGTCAGCATACCTGTTGTATATCGTTGTGATTCCCCGGCTTATCCCCCACGCCGCCAGCAAAAAGAAGACCTGCAATCCGATAATACAGAAAACGAGTGTCCCTCTGTTCGCCCACCTGTCGGGTGAACCGTCACTCTGGAAAGTCCATCCCACAGTCTCCGGCAACCTGCCGTAGAAAACAGCGGCAAGAATAATGGATATCACCAGTATCGCTGCTGGAAGCATGATATGCTTCCAGCGAAACTTTATTATCGATGTCTCTTGTGTTTCAGTATCCATCCGATAACCTTTGTTTACATTGTAAGCTAAACTATCCTTTTTGCGAAGACCTTATTTTCACATAGCTGGAAATTTAGTGTATTTTCCAACTTGACACAACCTTTACAGTTAGATTATATTTCTTATGTGTAATAATAACACGTCCATTCCGTTGAAAAACGGAATCCAGGTTATGAGTTTCTATTACGTTTATATCCTTGCCAGTAAACGAAACGGTACCCTCTATATAGGTGTAACCGGCAATCTCCCTCGACGCATATATGATCATAAGAACGATTTTGTTCCGGGCTTTACAAAAAAGTATGGAGTTCATACTCTTGTCTATTATGAACGTTGCGAAGATCGCGAAAGTGCAATTCGGCGCGAAAAGCAGATAAATGAATGGAAAAGACGCTGGAAGCTGGAGTTGATTGAAAAATTCAATCCTGAATGGAAAGACCTTTATGATGAGATCATAGAATAACTGAATCCCGATTTTCATCGGGATGGGTATAATAAATAATAATCTAACCATACCGTTGTAAAACGGTATCCAGTAAGAAACCACCGAGAACTATAGGGACTACTACACTACTGGAGGCTTCGAATTGCAGGTGGATTTTTACTACACTTCAAATAATCTGCATGAATTGATAATGGCTTAAGGAGAATACTCTTTTTCGGAGTTACAGATGGATTCCGGCTTTCGCCGGTATGGTCATTTCGTTCTATACCCAAACAGTAAAATATGCTATAGTTTAGTATGGAAAATACGGAAGTTTTACTGCAGTCAGACCTCCCTATCCCATCCTTTATTAAGGGTAAAGTCAGAGATACCTATGACCTGGGAGATTACCTGCTCTTCATTGCCACTGATCGTATATCGGTTTTCGACGTAATCCTGCCTACAGGGATTCCCGATAAAGGCAAGGTACTGAACCAGATATCAGCTTTCTGGTTCGAAAAAACCTCGCATATCATCCCGAACCATGTTATTGAAGTGGTAAACGATGTCAAGTGCCTTGACAAATACCTACCGCCCGAACAGAGATTTGAGTATCCTGATTACCTGTCCGGTCGTTCAATGATCGTCAGGAAAGCAGAACGGATAAATATTGAGTGGATTCTCCGTGGATACCTCTCAGGTTCAGCCTGGGAAGAATATCGGAAATCCGGCACTGTCTTCGGCCAAACGGTTCCGTCCGGTATGCAGGAAAGCCAGGAACTGCCTGAAGTACTCTTCACACCCACAACCAAAGCTGAAGAAGGCCACGACATGCCGATGACAATGGATGAAGTGAAAAACATGATCGGGGAATCCGTGACCGGCGAAATGATGGAGAAAAGCCTGGCGGTATACAACTTAGCCAGGGACTACGCCCGGGAAAGAGGGATAATCATTGCCGATACCAAGATGGAGTTCGGACTCGATAACGGGCAACTGATGATAATCGATGAGCTCCTGACACCGGATTCATCGCGATTCTGGGATGCTTCGGTGTATAAAGTCGGGCAATCCCAGCCGAGCTATGACAAGCAGCCGATCCGCGACTGGACGGCAGCCACTGGCTGGAATAAGACTCCTCCTGGACCTGAACTGACACCCGAAGTTACAGCACAATCCTCTCAGAGATACCGGGACGCCTATGAAAAACTGACGGGAAACAAACTGATATAGACTGGTCAGCTACTCCCTTTCTACCAGTAATCCTTTCATATACTCGCTTTCGTTGTGAAATGCCAGGATCTGGTTTTTCTCTTCCGGATTGCAGCCGATAAGCAGTTTTATTTCCGAGTCTCTTTTCATCAGGTCGATAGTGCAGATAATTGCGTCCACTTTCTCAAATGAAGCAGTACCTCTGTAAACATCGATACCATTTCCGTCCGGTGATGTAGTGTTTTCCAGGTACCCGTAGTCGACCGGGTAGACCATATTGGGAAATCTGGGATGGTGAGTACCTTTCGGTCTGTCTATCAACACCCTCGATTCATGTACCAGAGTGTCTACCGCTTCCCAGAATTTCTCATTACTGCCCGTTAGCACTTTATTTTTTCGCCCCTTCCAGCATTCCCTTGGTACTGGGTGAGACGCCTTTGGTGCGTTCATCTATTGTCGTAGCCATATCCAGTGCTCTGCCGAGAGCTTTAAACAGCGCTTCCGCCCTGTGATGGTCATTGGTCCCGTAAATAATATGGGCATGCAGGTTTATCCTGGCCTCGATGGCGAACGTCTCTAGGAAGTGTCTCAGCAGGTCTGAAGGAAATCCAGCCATATCATTGTTGCTGAAGGTCATCTCGAGTACGGAATAAGGTCGACCGCTGATATCTATTACCACCATGGCCAGGGCTTCATCCAGAGGAACGGTAGCGTCGGCCATCCGGATAATACCTGTCCTGTCGCCCAGCGCGTCCGAAAACGCCTTGCCGAGGCAAATCGCCACGTCTTCGATAAGGTGATGGGGATCATCACCGGTCGCTTTCAGGGTAAAGTCGAATCGGCCATGTTTCATTATCTGAGAAAGCAGGTGATCGAACATATATATTCCGGTATCGATGTCCCATTTTCCCGTGCCGTCTATGTTCAACTCCATGGTAATATCGGTCTCACCGGTTTTCCTGCTGACAGTGGCAACTCTATCTTTCGGTGATTCCACGACCTTCAGCAACTGAATCATATTTGAGTAGAGACCGGGATTTAACGGCACGACACCATTAAACATCTGGTTGACGTACGACCTGCTGTATCCGGTCATTTCGGCTATTTTACCGTCGGTATAGCCATATTCTGTCTTGAGTCTCCTGAGTTCTTCTAATTCTCCCATAATACCACCTCTGTTATACCATATAACATAAAACTTACGTTGTCAACACATATTCTGGACTAATTATAACATTAATAACCATTATATAACATTAATTGAACAAAATGATCAGACACCTTATAGTATAAACAGTATATCCATGAGAGAAATAAGAGTGGTTATTACAGGAAAAACGAATAAAAGGTAGATTATTAGTGCATTAACAATTGAATATTAGTGTATCTCTAGTTGGTATTAGGATTTGGGAGTGAGGTCTTGTGGAATGAGTGAATACACCACAGCGTCATACGGTCTGGCATTCAATACAATACGGTTTCTCATAACTCCCTCTTTAATAGCACCTAACTTCTCAGCTACTCGTTGACTTGGTATGTTATCTGTTTTCACGACAATTTCTATCCTGTTTAGATTTAACTCATTAAATCCAAATTGCACCAGGAGTAACGCAGCTGATGTGGCAAATCCTCTCTTTGTTTGATTTGTTCTCATCCAGTATGAAAGGTCTGCTACACCAAAGGATTTATCTGTAATTCTGAGACCGCAACCGCCTAAAAGTTTATTGTTCGTAGCATCGAACGTCGCGAATGTGTATGATTCTTCTCCCGTCTGTGATTCTATCCAGGATCGACATTCTTCTAAAGTATAGTCAGATAACCACACAGGCATATACTTTAATAATCCTGCAATAGATTCCTGTACTGCTTCATATAAAGCATCAACATCATCAGGACGAAAGGGACGAAGCGTTACATAACCATCCGTAAGTTCCATATTTCTTTCCATAACAGCTTATCAGTAAATTAAATAATACTAGTATAAATTAAGAGTCAATTGAATCTAAAAAAGGAACGATAGTCCGATACCGCTTATTATATATTTCTCAGGACATTCATCAGGGCGTCGGTATGTTCGGGTTTACTGACACTTATGCGGACGTAATCCCTGAGAATAGTGTCATCGTAGTATCGAATAAGTATCCCCTTCTCCTGGAGTTTCTGCCTGAGTTGCAGAGCATTACCCTTCTCTACCTTGCAGAGGATGAAATTCGCCTGCGATGGATACGGTTTAAGCCAGGATATCTTTTCCAGTTCGGTGAATAATCTCTCTCGCTCATCTATGATTTTCTCTACCATAGACTCCAGGTAATCGATGTCTTTAAGGGACGCTTCGACAGCAACCATCGCGGCGGCATTGATATTATAGGGTATCTTGATCTTCAGAATATAGTCGGCTATCTCCGGCGGGAACAGCCCGTACCCTACTCTTAGCCCGGCCAGCCCCGCCCACTTGCTGAAGGTGCGTAGCACGATCAGATTCCCGTACTCCTCGATTAATGGAACTACTGTCTGCCTGCTGAACTCACAATATGCCTCATCGACCACCACCACGACACCGGTTCCAAGAATATCCCTGATATCCACTTCGGATATAATATTCCCCGTAGGATTGTTGGGATTGGCCAGGAATACGACTTTTGTAAGGTCGGTTACTGCTGCCTGCACAGCGGCAATGTCTATATCGAAATTATCTTTTCTCGGTATTTCCACGAGTTTACCGCCGCACAGATCCGTGCTGAACTTGTATATTCCGAAGGTCGGCACACAGTTTATTACTTCTTCGTCCCTGTTCAGAAACAGACGGAGTATCAGGTCGATAAGCTGGTTGCTGCCGCCGCCGGCAACAATGTACTTTTCATCGACTCCGCAGTATCCGGCCAGCAGTTTTCTCAGTTTTGTCTGTCCGTCATCGGGATATACATAATATTCGTCGTATGATGCCAGAGCTTTACTCACTGCCGGTGAACATCCGTATGGATTCTCGTTGGCATCAAGCTTGATGATGGTATCGACCGGTACCTCAACCTTGCCTTCGAGGGTATCAGGTGAAATACGCGCTGAATAGCCTCCGAAACCGGTCAGGTCAGGCCGTATGTATTTTTCTATACTGTCTTTTTGGGACATTCAATTCTCCTGTATGATACGAACAATCCACATTGTAACACCGATTAGGCTTCTCAGCCAATTCTCATTTTTCGTCACTTGTGTAATCACTGGTATTACTATATAAATAATCATAAAGGTAAACTCTATGACAGAACCGAAACCTACCATATTCTGGGATTTCGATGGAACCCTAGTATTGACTCCAAAATGGAGTACCTCTCTGGTAAAAGCACTGGATATCCTGCATCCCGGTCATAATGTAAGCCGTGAACAGATACGAATCTTTCTCCAGGAAGGCTTTCCCTGGCATACTCCTGAGAGATACCATCCGGAACTCTCCTCACCCGAAGCCTGGTGGTCGTTCGTCAGACCTGTCCTGGCAGGTGCCGTCCATAAAGTGGGATACGGTAGCGAAGAATCCTCTAAGGTGGCTAAGCTGGCACAGAAATACATACTTAATCCTGAGACCTATACTCCTTATGATGATGCATTGCCCGTATTACAGGACCTGAGTGAGAAAGGCTGGCAGCATTTCATACTGTCCAACAACTACCCCGAATTGTCGAACGTGGTCAGTCGTCAATCTTTCAACCATTTGATAACCGGATGCATTACCTCAGGCCTTGTCGGTTACGAAAAACCCAATCCCGGTATTTTCGCATACGCCTTGGATTGTGCCGGACGGCCTGAAGAAGTGTGGATGGTGGGCGATAATATCGAAGCGGATGTCGGAGGTGCTGAAGCGGTCGGTATTCCGGCTATCCTGGTACATACTGAGGTATCCGATAAGCCAAGATACTATGCTGATGATTTATATGAAGTCGCCGGGATAATCGGAGAGAACAGCTTACACAGGAGGATACCTGTTGGATAAACCTCAAATATCCATCTCTACTTGTTTTAACTACGCCATACCCATTGAAGAACAGTTGCCACTCGTAGCTGGCGCCGGATTCACTCATATATCCTTAGGCCAGGATGAAAATCACTCGGGAATCCTTAGTAAACCACGGCGCAGGGCCCTCAAAGAACTCTTGAGAGAAAATGGCGTGAAAATTGATACTATTCATGGACCACAGTTATGTGATCCTGAAAGTGTAGCGAAACTCAGTGAAATACTGTTCGCCGCACACGACCTTAATGTGCCCGTGGTGGTCGTTCATCCTGTGAACTTTGAATTGAACCAGGATGACTTTGATAGATCCCTTACTACGATCCTCAAGAGACTCGAGATATTAAAACCGTCACTTCAGGAATCAGGAATAAAAATAGCCATTGAAAACGTGATGCCTGGACCTGCTACCGAACTGACTATTCAAGCATTGAAAAAGAATGATCCGAATTATTTCGGTTTCTGTTATGATTCATCACATGAGCAGATAGACGGCCCGAGACCAAATGACCTGTTGAACTTATTCAAAGATAGGCTTTTTTCAGTACACCTTTCCGACCGGRTAAAGGAATTCGTCGACCATGTCCCGCCGGGAGACGGGTTCATCGATTGGCCTAATGTTGCAGCATTATTGAAAAAATCACCTTTCAAAGGTCCGCTGCTTTTTGAAGTAATGTTTGAACACACTTCAGTGAAAGAGACTAAGTCATTCTTGAAACTGGCATACGAAAGAGCTTTATATGTACATTCTCTGATAGAAAATGCCTAACTCGGATCCTCCAGTCGCTTCCCGATCGCTTTCGCGTGGGCGTCAAGGCCTTCGGTCTCAGCAATAATTTGTGCAGCTCTGCCGATTTCTTTGATATCTATCTTGTCGGTATCTATCAGGCTGGTAATCTTTACGAAATCGGTCACGTTCAGCGGAGAACCGAACCTTGCCGTGCCGCCCGTAGGCAGTATGTGGGCTGGCCCTGCGATATAATCACACAGCGCCACGGTACCTTTTTCCCCCGTGATGACACACCCAGCAGCGGTTATCTTGTCCAGGTAAGATTCTGCATTTTCGACCAGCATCAGCAGGTGTTCCGGAGCGTACAAATTGGCCAGTTCAACCGCTTCGTTAATGCTCTCTACCAGACCGATCATTCCCCAGTCTTCAAGGTTTTTCTCTGCTTCTTCCCGGTTTTTCAGTCCTTTCAACTGTACCTCAACTTCATTTCTCACCTTATGCGCCGTTTTCCATGAGGTTGTCAGCATGATCGCTGAACCGGAGGTATGTTCCGCCTGGGCAAGGAGATCAGAAGCACAGTATGCCGGATTCGCTTTATCATCGGCGATGATTACAACCTCGGAAGGACCGAACAGGCCGTCGATACCCACAACTCCATACAGCAGTTTCTTTGCCAGCGTCACATAGATATTGCCCGGGCCGAAGATCTTATCCACGGACAGAATAGACTCAGTACCGTACGCCAAAGCTGCGACAGCCTGGGCTCCGCCAACGGAGAATATCCTGTCGACACCGGCTATTTTCGCAGCGGCAAGGATAGCGGGATGAACCGAACCGTTTTTCTGCGGCGGTGTCGCCAATATTATCTCTTTTACTCCGGCTACTTTTGCCGGGACTGCCGCCATAAGTAAAGACGAGGGTAACGGAGAAGTAAATCCCGGGGTAATAATCCCAATCCTTTTCAACGGTCTGATGAGCCAGCCGAGACCATCTCTCACACCCTCACTCAGCAAACTATCCCTCTGGGCGATATGATAGGTATAAATCCTTTCAGCAGCCAGGTCCAGGGCTGAAAGAAGTTCTTGATCAACACTGTTACTTGCCACTATTACCTGTTTTTTACTAACCTCCAGCGCGTCCAGCGTCACACCATCGAATCGTTGTGTATATTCAAATAATGCGGCATCACCGCGACGGGAAATCTCCGTAATTATTTCCCTGACTGCCTTCTCACGTTCATCGATTTCGAAGTCGCTTGAAGGCCCCTGTCGCGATAGTATGCTTTTTAAGGCTTCGAATCCTTCTATTATCTTCATTTTCTCGGCTACTCTTTAACACCTTTTTTCAAAAGCTTAACTATAGATATTATTCTATCACTCTTATCGGAAGCGGCAACAATGTTTTTATTACCGATCAGCCTTGCCGTGGATTCGAAAAGGGTATCGATTATCCTGAGATTATGCCTGGCTATCGTCCCTCCGGTCTCTGTGTTCTCTATGAGAAGATCAGCATCCTCGGGTAGAAAGGCTTCAGTCGCTCCCCAGGTGGGTATTACCCGGTACATTCCCATATGGTTATCCCTAGCGCATTTATCAGCAATATTAACATACTCGGATGCCACACGAATCGGAAGAGAGCGTTCTGCATAATAATCCCTGAGTTCCTGCAGATCATTTACCAGCAATTTATCATCGATGACGGCAACTATTTTTACCCAGCTCGATTTCAAATCGAGAAGTTCCGTTACCGGGCTGGACGGAAACTGGTACAGGTGTTCGAGAACCCAGTCCTTCCCGGTTATGGCAATATCGAAATTACCATTCGCAACCTGCAGAGGCATATCCTGCGGTCTTATCACCTTGATACTCACTCCCTCCAGGTTCGTTTCCGGTCTCCTGTTACCTGTCGCCGAGGGATAGTCAAGCATGTTAATTCCCGCCCGGCGGAGTAGTTCAACCACATGTTTCTGCTGGTGTCCATCCGGCAGAGCAAGCCTGACAGTACCGTTATCTGTACTCCGTCTGGAATACTCACCGGTAATTTTATCTGCCTTGATTTCTGTAGACGACGTTCTCTTTCCTGCGGTACGTAGTGCTTTATCTATTGAAGCCAGTAGAATACTCAAATCTTCTTTTTCCCAGCTGTTCTTGTTGGCAATAAGACAGGCATTGAAATTCAGGATATTTTGAACCGGTACGAGATCAGAATCCGGCACTTCTTCCCCTTCCCTGATAAGTGCCAGCTCTGCACTCTCCGGCGGATAGGCTCCGGCAGCGCCCCATAATGAAAATATGCTGAACCGGCGCAGCCGGTTCTTCAGGGCAAAAGATTCTGCTAAATTCGGATATTCGCTGACAATCCGTATAGCGTTACTGGTTTCACGAATGGTCTTTATGTCTGTCAGATCCCTGTTCCCACCGGCAGCCATGTATAATGTGCCTTCACCATATCCCAGATTCCTTAATTCTATGACTTCTACGCTCGGAAACTTTGACATAAGTTCTTCCACCCAGTCCTGTCCGCAGATACCGAGATCATAGTTCCCTATTGCAACCTGGATAGGAATATCCTTCTCGTGGAATATCTTGGCAAGGAGCCCGGGGAACCTGCCTGACTTCAGGCGGTATGACCGTGCCCCTTCAACATATCCGTCTATCGCCCACTCCGCCCGTTCAAGCAAATTAGATGTATCGAGCAGCAGGCGGCCTTTTGGTAACGCTATCTTGAGATTACTGATCTTCGTACTCCTGAGTTATTAAGGTTTACTAAACAAATAATTCCCATATTAATTAAGCCAACTCAAAATCCCTCTCGGAAACTGGCTTTGGAAGTTGGATTAACACCTCTCCCTTTGTTAAAGGGAGGTTGAGAGGATTTTATAGATTCATGCTTTAATAGATTTTTCCCTTAGCGTGAACTATTTATATTTTTATCGGAACTCTTAAACATTACTCGCCAATATTTTCAGTATCTCGTTTGTCGTGGGAACTTCCGATATCACCTGGCTGGCAGTTTCTCGAACAACAAAGAAAGGTTCTTCCCTACGCACTTCAATAATCCAGTTTCCCTCTTCCGGCTCTTTATCACTGGTATGGATCTCCGCGATATAACCGGCATCATGTAAACTGGAAACCAGTTTGAAGGCATCTTTCATCTGAGCAGGTTCAGCCTTGACCAGGACCTTCATGCTGTCCGGACCTGTGGCAGGTTCCACTTTTACTATTTCCATCAACCTGTCAAGGTAGAGAGCAAAGCCTGACGCAGGAACATCATTACCTCCCATCAGGGGAATAAGTGCATCATATCTTCCACCGCCGCCTATATGCTGACCGCTGGCTATGAGTTGATAAATGATACCGGTGTAATACTCGAAACCCCTTCCGGATGCGATATCTATGCGGTAATTGATGCTCATTTCTTCAATCATCTCGACCACTCTGACGAAATTATCCAGTGACTGTTCGAGTTCCGGGAAATCGTGGTTAAATAAGGCTTTTACATTTTTCAGAAAACCCGATGACTGTCCTTTCATGTCCAGTAACGGGGTCAATATCCGGCTTAATTCCGGTTTTTCCGCTTTCATTCTTGCCAGGATTTTTTCATCACCGTCCAGAATATCATCGAAAGCCTTTACCTGCTCTTCATCACTCAAGCCGAATTTCTCAAGCAAAGCCCTTATCAATCCTGCATGAGATAACCTTAATCTGACGTTTTTTATACCGGCTTTCCTTAACACTTCAAGAGCCATCGATATCAATTCAATATCTGCAATTATGGAACCGCTACCGATCAGTTCAACTCCGCACTGCCATTTTTCACGGGATTCCTTACCGGTCTCTTCGAAGACAAACACATTCGTTACGTAAAAAAGCTTGGCTGTTACTAATTCTTCAGTGTTAATATACAGCCTAGCGATAGGAATGGTACCGTCAGGCCGCATGACAACCCTTTCACCACTCCAGCCATCCCAGTCCAGGAAGGAATATACCTTTCCCAGTCTTCCGGGCGTGAGTGTACCGGTAGACGTAAAAAGATGCAGGTACTCAAGAGTCGGAGTCCTGACTTCTTCATACCCCCATTTAACGCAGCAGTCTCTAAAAATTCCTTCTATAAAGCGGAACTTCTTCATCTCTGCCGGAGTTAAATCCTGGGTTCCTTTACACCTGTCGATTCTCATGAAAACTCCTTTATGACAACCAGTAAAGTTTACAATACTAAACGATTCTAATCAAATCTGCGATTAGCTGCTTCGTACTTGACAAACATTTGCATTGGACATACTTCCACTATACAATTATACTTGCAGTTAAATTGAGAAGAATAGTAATGTTTAAGATTCTCCGTATACTGTTATTTGCCGGTATGCTGATTACCGGGCTGGCCGCTTCCACGGCTCAGGCCGCAACGCCTTCCGTGCATGTATTGACAGTAGATGGTACTATCGTCCCGGTAATAGCCGACTACATAGATCGTGGTATCGGTGAAGCCGAGGACGCCAACGCTGATGTTTGTGTCATCGAGCTGAATACCCCCGGTGGTCTGCTGGATACCACGGAAGAGATAGTACAGCGTATAATGAATGCGCATGTCCCCATTACCGTATATGTATCACCGAAAGGTTCCTGGGCAGCATCCGCCGGGACATTTATCACGCTTTCCGCACATATCGCCGCAATGACTCCCGGAACTACCATTGGCGCAGCCCATCCAGTAACCACCGGTGGTGAGGAAATATCCGAAGACCAGATGAAAAAAGTAACCGAATTCTCCGCCAAGTGGATCCGCACGATCGCCGAAGAACGAAACCGCAACATGGAAGAAGCCCAGCTTGCAGTTACTGAAAGCAAGTCTTTCACGGATATTGATGCACTCGAAGCTAACCTTATCGACCTTCGGGCTAACAGCCTGGAAGACCTTTTATTTCAGATAAATGGAAGAGAGGTTACCTTAGCCAGTGGTGCAAGCGTTACCATAAACACGGAAGAACACTCGACCACCAGGAACGAAATGAGTTTCATCGAGAAGTTCCTCCATGCCATTAGTGATCCGAATATCGCTTATATCCTGATGAGTGTTGGATCAATCGGTATCATGGCCGAGATATATAATCCCGGCGCTTTATTTCCCGGAATTCTCGGGGCTATATGCCTGCTGATGGCTTTTTACTCACTGGGCGTTCTCGATGCCAATATCGGCGGAATCTTACTGATGCTCCTGGCACTAGGACTGTTTGTCGCTGAATTCTTTACACCCACATTCGGTATCCTTACCGCAGGTGGGGTTACTGCGCTTGTCCTGGGATCATTATTACTGTTCCCTGACAGACCGCCTGTTTTCCGAGTGAATCCGTGGCTTATCGGAGTAATGTCGGCACTCTTCGTTGGTTTCTTCCTGTTTGTGATCCAAAGAGTCATAAAGAGTCACCGCCGCCAGGCAACGACGGGTTGGGAAGAACTTATAGGAAAACCGGCAACAGTAATGATGACTCTATCTCCTGAAGGTCAGGTACTGTTCAGGGGTGAACACTGGAAAGCTGTATCTGAAGAAGGCACCGTTGAAGAAGGAGAGCAGGTGATTATTAATAAGGTTGAGAACCTGAAATTATACGTATCCAGAAAAAAAACGGAGTAGGAAGATAAATGAATTTGACTGGTGGTATCTCAATAGATCCGTGGGTGGTAGTATTAATAATACTCTGTATCATCGCCTTTCTGGTAATTACTGTGATATGGGGCATAAGGGCGCACCACTTCAAGATAGGCGCCGGTAAAGAAGAAATGATAGGGAAGACTGCCGTTGTTAAAACGACCCTTGATCCAAAGGGAACGGCGTTCGTTGAAGGTGAACAATGGACGGCTATCTCGGAAGAAGGCCGGATAGAACCCGGGGAGGAGGTGACTATAAATAAGGTCGATGGACTTAAAATATACGTATCTAAAATAAAGTAAAGGAGAAATATCAGTGGACATTGTAATTATCGTTATAGTTGCTTTGGCAGTACTCTTGATACTCTCGATGTCGATAAAAATCGTGCCCGAGTACGAACGCGGTGTACTCTTTCGACTTGGTCGGCTTGTAGGCCAGAGAGGACCCGGACTTTTCGTCATCATCCCGTTCGTCGACCGCATGGTAAAGGCCGACTTGCGTGTTGTGACGATGGACGTCCCGTCCCAGGAAGTTATTACTAGGGATAACGTTACGGTTCGTGTAAATGCCGTGGTCTATTTCAGGGTGGTCAATCCGGAAGACTCGGTTGTCAAAGTACTCGACCACATCCGGGCTACGTCGCAGATATCGCAGACAACACTACGAAACGTACTCGGTCAGTCCGAACTCGACGAACTGCTGACACAGAGAGAAATGTTGAACCAGAGACTCACCCAGATAATCGACGAACATACCGATCCCTGGGGAGTCAAGGTCAGTACTGTCGAGATTAAAGAAGTGGAACTGCCTGACCAGATGAAGAGAATGATGGCAGCCCAGGCTGAAGCCGAACGTGAGAGAAGAGCCAAGGTTATTCACGCCGACGGCGAATTCCAGGCATCCGAAAAGCTGGCTCAAGCCGGCGCAGTCATCGGCAGAGAACCCACAACGTTACAGCTTCGTTACCTGCAGACTCTGACGGAAATAGCTTCAGAGAAAAACAGTACCCTTATTTTCCCCCTGCCGATAGACCTTTTCAGCGCGTTTATGAAACGTGTCACTCCCGAGGAAGATAAAAAAGGGAAGAAATAATCCTGGTCCGCTAGTGCAGGAAGGAAGTTCACCTCCGGCGGACCATGTGGCAATCTATATAAATCAACCGGCGGTTGATAGTAATCAACCGCCGGTTAGCATCATCTCAGACTAACATCACCGGCTAAAACTCTATTCAGGCTGCCGTCGGGACTCCGTACCAGGAGACTGCCATCAGTGTCCACCAACTCTGCGATCCCCTCGAATATTTCTTCACCCGACGTTACTCGGACTTCTTTTCCCAGAGTAACCAGTCTGTCCCGCCATTCGTTGAAAACAGAGCCCCCCGATGAAATGGTGTGATAAAGGTTATCCATAGATTTGAGTAGTCCTCGTATAATCTGTAAACGGGACATTTCCTTTCCGGTTTCTAAATATATGCTCGTAGCCGGAGTTTGCACTCCTGATAGGACATTTTTTCCTGCATTAACGTTTATACCAATACCCAGAATGGCGTAATGTACTTTTTCGTTTCTGACATCACTCTCGATCAAGATCCCGCATACTTTCCTGCCATTGATCAGAACATCATTTGGCCACTTTATTTGCGTTTCCAGACTGGTGACCGTCTCTATACTGTGTGAAACCGCCAGTGAAGCCATCATGATAAGAGACTGCAGAATCCGAATTTCCGGGTATAACACCACAGATAAAGCGATATTTCCTTCAGGCGTCAGCCAGGTACGTTTCAGTCTTCCTCTCCCGGCAGTCTGCTCATCGGCGATAACAACCGTACCTTGCTGTTCTCCCCGCTCTGCTTCCATCATCGCGATCTCATTGGTCGAAGTAACAGTCGAATAATATAGTATACGTGTCCCTATAATGCTTGTATCCAGTCCATCCAGGATCAGTTCAGCCGATAGCATGTCACTCAATATCTTAAATCCTTGAGACAGTTAGATTTAATATATCACATATGGTTTTCACCGGATAACGCCCCCTGAATTTGTCAAAATCGGAATTATCGCCTAAAATATAATGGCCTTAGGAATTAGGGATGCGGAGGGATCGCATAGTGGCCTAGTGCGGGCGCCTGCTAAGTGCTTACCTCAGGTAACTGGGGTCGTGGGTTCGAATCCCACTCCCTCCGCCAGTTTCGTTTTATGAATAACAAAGTTGACTAATAGAGCTAGTTAGAAATCCCCCATAACACTGTCAGTGTGAGCTTCACCGTCAATAAGTGAACCGTAACATCTATATAAATCTCCTCAACTACTTTCTCCCTTTGCAAAGGGAGACTAAGAGGGATTTTAGAAACACTACCAACCACTCCCTCCTCGTCCGACTCGGTAAAGAATATTACAAACCTGTTACTATGTAACCTAAATCCTAATGTCCCTCTCTTGTTTACCCGTCGAAGCCTTGGCGTAGTTGTGGCTCTTTACGAGGATTTCCTGGATCCCGTGTCAAGCACGGGATAATATAGAGAAGAACTGCCATTTGAAATTCCTTTTCCCTCCCTCGACCCCTAGCCGCTCAAGCGACCGTCCCAGGCCAGTAATAAACGATCCTTGACCGCTAGAAAATGCTATTTTTTAGTCTCTTCCTGCCCTTATCAAGGGAAGGAAGACGGAAGAAGGTTAGGTTGAATATTCGAGAGTAAGATATAACTGTTAATTCTTAAAGATTGTCACGGTTCACCCGTAGACAGAAAATCTCGCATGACTGACTTGAACCGATTACTCAGGGGGCAGGTTTTTCCTTAAAACTCGAAGGGGATTCTTCGCTACACTCAGAATGACAGGGGAGCGCGAATGAGTCGCCTGACGCGGACCTGCAGCAGAGCGGGAATCCGTGTCACTGAGGTAACAGGTCGTCGAATTTGCAGAAGATTACTTGCCGCAGAATTATTTATTGCATATCATTAATTAGTAAGAAAACGAAATGTCTATGCAAAAAGCACAAAAAACCTACCATATCTGGACCATCGGCTGCCAGATGAACAAGGCAGAATCCGAACGGCTTGCCGGTTTTTTCGAACAGGCAGGTTACAACCATTCATCCGACCTTGACGAAATAGACCTGATCGTTTTGAATTCCTGCGTCGTCCGGCAGAGTGCAGAATCTCGCGTTACCAACAAGATACATTCGCTCAGACACCTGAAAAAGGAACGACCGGAATTAACTATCGCGGTGACTGGGTGCTATGTTGACTCCGATATCGAAAGCCTGAAAAAGAAGCACCCCCACGTTAACCATTTCTTCAAACCGGGAGAGTATCCGTACTGGCTTGAGCAGCCCGGATGGGAAAAAACACTGCACGGAAGTACCGGTCCGGCGACTTATGTCCCTATAACCCAGGGCTGTAACAACTTCTGCTCTTACTGTATCGTTCCCTATCGCCGCGGACGTGAAAGAAGTCGACCTGTCGATGATATCGTTAACGAGGTAATAGAATTGGTTAATCATAGCACCAGGGAAATTACTCTCCTGGGACAGAATGTGGATTCATACGGACAGGACCTGCCCGGGAAACCGGACCTTGCCGAACTCCTGAAGGAGTTGAACAGCATAGACGGACTACTCCGGCTGAGATTCCTGACAAACCACCCCAAGGATATGAGCGATACATTGATAGATGCCATATCATCTTTGGAAAAGGTATGCGAGCAGGTAAATTTGCCTGTGCAGGCAGGCGATAACGAGATTCTCAGGCTGATGAGACGCGAGTATACTGTCGAACATTACCGCCGATTGATCGAAAGGATTCGCAGTAAGATTCCGGATATTGCACTGAGTACCGATGTAATCGTCGGCTTCCCATCCGAAAGTGAAGAGCAGTTCCGGAATACCTTTGATCTTCTCGCTGATATCAGATTCGACACCGTCCATGTAGCGGCTTACTCACCACGGGAAGGCACCATTGCCGCGAGAGATCTGGAAGATAATGTACCTGCCATTGAAAAGAAACGCCGTTTATACATGGTAGAAGAACTGCAGAAAGAAATTGCCGCCGGGATAAATGCTGAGTTCCTGGGGAAAACCGTAGAAATACTGGTCGAAGGTAGAAAAAAGGGCAAGTGGCAGGGTCGCACAAGAAGTGATAAACTGGTATTCTTCAGGGATACTGAAAATCACCTGGGTAAACTGGTAAATATCAGGATAGAAAAAACAAGTCCCTGGTCTCTCCAGGGCAAAACAATGAAGGTTAATAACCTGAATGGGGAGGAATAATGGCTAATTTCTGGCCGCTTATAATAGTGGCGATATTATTTATCGGGGTCTCGTATTTCTTCGGAATCAGACCGTTGAGACAGCGGGAAAAACAGCACGATCAGATGGTGTTGGAACTTGAAATTGGAGACACAGTTATCACGGCCGGTGGTATGTACGGTAAAGTCGATTCCATACTTGAAGACTCTGTTATTATCGAGGTTGAATCAGGCGCCAAGATCAGGATGACTAAAGGCGGGATAGTCAAGAGAGAAGGAGATAGTATTGACCTCAATAGGCAATATTGACCTGTCTAATACGCAGATTGATGATATTATCAACCTTGCTCTCAGTGAAGACCTTGGTGAAGGTGACGTTACCAGCGAAGCCTTGATACCACCCGACTTGCAGGGCAAAGCATCCATCATAATCGTTGAAAACGGCGTGCTTGCCGGTGCCATCATCATGGCCAGGATTTTCAACAAAGTTGATCCCTCACTGAAATTCATTCAGCGTATCGAGGACGGTACCTCTGTGCAACCCGGTGATATAGTCGGTACAGTCTCAGGCAGCATGCTCAGCATCCTTAAAGCTGAAAGGGTTGCTCTGAACTTGCTGCAGCGCCTCAGCGGTGTTGCCACAGAAACAGCCAGGTACGTTGCTGAGATCCGGGGATGCAAAGGCAAAATATACGATACTCGCAAGACCACACCCGGTATGAGATTACTGGAAAAATATGCTGTTAAAATGGGCGGCGGAGAAAACCATCGAATGCACCTCGGTGACGCTGTCCTTATCAAGGACAATCATATAGCAGCGTTACGTGCCGAAGGCTTAAACCTGGCAGAAATAATTACCAGGATAAAACAGAACAGCCGCGAGGGAATCACCATTGAGATCGAAGTTACTACCTCCGAAGAAGCGGCCGAAGCCGCTCAAGCCGGAGTGGATATTATCATGCTCGATAACATGAGTCCGAAGGAAATGAAAAAGGTCGTAGACTCGATACCTGCCGGAATCAGGACTGAAGCCTCTGGAAATATTACTCTCAAGAATGTAAGAGAAGCGGCTCTGTCAGGCGTGCATATCATT
This sequence comes from Dehalococcoidia bacterium, assembly GCA_011191975.1. Lineage (GTDB taxonomy): Bacteria > Chloroflexota > Dehalococcoidia > Dehalococcoidales > UBA2162 > MGML01. The sequence goes on along the minus strand of DUFA01000108.1, from coordinate 38,611 downwards.
TCTATCGGAGCAATTACCCATTCATACAAATCTCTCGATATCAGAATCGAGTATGAATCATAATTGAACTACTTTATACGGGCTTTTCTCCAACAGCGAGGTAACTTTCCGAATCTTCCTCGATTTTAATGACGGTGAATCCCGCGTCCGATAATAGCATTCGCATGTCATCCGGAGCGGGAAGCAGGTCGTTTTCCATACCGGGAAGTGTGGAGTGTATTCCATTAATATGGTCGCGACTGGAAGTATGACAGATACACATCCTGCCATTGGGTTTCATTACCCGTTTTATCTCTGTAAGAGCTTTAGACTTGTCCCGGAAATGGGGAAAACTTGAATAACAGATCACTGAATCGAACATTTCTTCATATATCGGTATATCCATAGTATCGGCATGAAGAAATTCAATGTGTTCATCAGGATATTTAGCCCTGGCTTTAGCCAGCATCTCTTCAGCCAGGTCGAGAGCGACGATCTTTCCATTTTCACCTATATTTTTTAGCAGGTAGGGTAAAAAAACACCGGTACCCGTACCGACATCGAGAATTACCGAGTCCGGTTTTAATTCCAGTCTCTCAGCCATTCTTGTCAGCTTATTCGTATCTTTCTCGGCGATATGTTCATCCCAGATATCAGCCCTGCTGTTAAAATATTCTCTAAGCATAGTATCCATCTCCCCGGATTATCATTATTACCTGGTTACACAGAAAAGTGGGATAATCAAGCCGTTCGTGGTGAGCCTGTCGAACCACGACGGTGCCTTTCGACATGTTCATCCTTCGACAGGCTCAGGATGAACGGAATATTATTAGTTGCCGCAACCAAGTACCAGCTATGTTTCTTCCCTTTCATTAATCCTTGGCTGTTCGCTAACCGGCAGCATTCCTTTCCAGCCCTTCACCTTCCTCTTCGGGGAAAAAACCGCCGCTAAAAGAAAGATAATCGACGAAGTAATGACTATCGTCGCACCGCTGGGAATGTCGAAAAGGTAGGAGAAAAAGAGACCGGCCCAGCTGGAAAGCACTCCGAACACCGCCGCCAGCAGGAACATTTTCTTCATACTGTAGGTCAGCTGGTAGGCAGCCGCCGCCGGATTGAGTATGAGACTGAAGATAAGCAGACCGCCGATAGACCGGAGACTCGCCGTAACGGTCGCTCCTGTTAAAAAGAGTATTCCATACAGGATGAGAGTCGCCGGTAATCCAACCGATAAAGCGATACTCCGGTTAAATACGGTCGCCTGTATCTCCTTGTAGAACACGATGACAAGTCCGACAACCACAACGGTCACGACTGCCAGTATCACAATATCCCCAGTCGTGTTCGTCAGGATGCTACCCCAGAGCAGTTCCATCGCGCCTGCCCTGGCATACGGCATGAGTCCCATGAAAAGAAATGCCAGACCGAGCATTAAGGAGAAAATTACGCCAAGCGATGTCTCAGGACTGAGTTCTCCCCGGTCGGCAAGCGGACCGACAACCGCCGCCGCTATCAGACTTAAAATTAGCGCCGTTACCAGCGGATTGATACCTATCCACAGTCCTATCAGCGCTCCGGCAAAGGCCGCGTGGGACATCGCTACCCCGATAAACGGCATATGCATCAATACCACGAATACCCCGATAACAGAGCATGCGATACCCCCCAGGAATGCCGATAATATCGCATTCTGCATGAACTGGTATCCGAATATTGAAAAGTCCAAGCAACTACTCCTTTTTGTGTATGCGGCTGTCCTTGTGTATATGCGGCTGACGCTCTTTAATGATCGACGTGGTTATTCCAAAGAGTTCACTGATTTTTTCGGTCGATATCATATCCTCAGGAGAACCGTCTCCCACTATAAGGCCATCCTTCATCAGCACCACCCGGTCACAGGTATGCGGCATTGCGTCCAGGTCATGAGTGACGAAAAGAGTGGTCAAGTTCCGACTATCATGGATCTGTCTTACCAGATCGAGTATCTCGGTCTGGGCTTTCCAGTCCAGTGAAGCGGTAGGTTCATCCAGTAGAAATAGCTCTGGTTCCTGGGCCAGGCACCTGGCAATGGCTACCCTCTGTTGTTCACCTCCGGACAGGTGACCTATCGGCCTGTCGGCAAGATGGGACATTCCCACGAGTTCCAGCATCTCATCGACTATTTTCCAGTCGTCTCTACCAGGTCTTTTGAACAAACCTAGAACACCATATCGGCCTATCATCGCTACTTCGCGGACATGCATCGGCATTCTCGGATCGATATTTTCAAGCTGAGCGACATATCCTACTTTTTTCCGGAGGGAGTGTCCGTTCCCGGATGAAACCGGGTTGCCCAGTACTCTCACTTTGCCGCTGACAAGTTTACCGAGTCCGTTTACAATCGTCAGAAGCGTAGTCTTTCCGGCACCGTTCGGACCGATAACACCGACGAATTCTCCCGGGTATATTTCGATCGATACGCCACGCAGAGCGACATCTTCGCGATAAGAAACCACGGCATTTTCGATTTTAATTACAGCATCTGCCATTTGTTTTTGCAGCTTTACCTCTATTTAATCCGATACGGCTTCCAGCAACAGGTCGACGTTTGTCTTGAATGTATCTATCCAGGTCTTCGTTGATGTATCAACACCCGGAAAGTTATATAATACCACTCTTTTGCACCCCAATTCAGATGCTATCGGTTTTCCCGCATCCGGATTATCGTGCAAATTATCTATCACGAGACTGACTCCAGCTTCTTTGCCCAGACCGATCAGTTCCTCGATCTCACCAAGTGTCGGTGGCACCGGCAGGCCGTACGTTTTTACTACCTTGAATCCGCACCAGCCGATAAATCCCGCCTGCCATCCGGCACAAAGTACATTTACCTCTGACAGGGACTCTTGAGACAACATGGCTTTGACTTCTACCTCGGCAGCCTGGACTTCATCCTTGTATGCTTCGGCATTTTTCTCATACTCGGCCGCGTTATCGGCATCAATCCGGCTTAAAGTTTCGGATACCTTGTCGATTGCCTGGAGTTGTACCTGCGGTGTCATCCAGCTTCCCTGGATTTCGATCGTGACGACTTCCATATCAGGATTGTCGGCTGACTCGATCAAAGCCGGAACGTATACCTCTCCCGGCCAGTTGTGCCAGAGAAACAGGTCTGCATCGGCAAGCTTCCTGATATCTCCCGGGCTGGCATCGAAATCGCCGGGATGCGAAGCAGCTGGTACGATGTTTATAACATCGACTAAGTTTCCTCCTATCGTTTGTACAAGCTGTTCGAGGTGTGAAGTGCTGGTGACCACCTTCAGACTGGTGTCATCCGACTCCGAACATCCCGTTAACAACGTACCAAGTATCAGGAAAATTGCTGTAATAACCATAAAGTTTCTGTGTATTTTCATGATTAATCCCCCTACTCTTTATGTTCCGTATTTCTGTTTCAAATAAAGAAGTATAAGATATATCTATATAACTTCTTCCAGAAGTATATGGTGAGTCATAAAATCGATTTCTTTAATTCCCGCTTTAACTTCTTTTTGTTCACCAAAAAGCGTGCTTAAGATGATTCTGTTATCATCCAATCGCACCGAAGATACTTCTTCCAGAACAAGCTGTCTTTCGCCATTTTTTACAAGATAAGCCTTTGATAAACACATCGTCCCTCTCCCCTGTTCATAATTTTTCACGGGCTTTAAAAAGGTGTTCGGTTGCCTTGTCCATATCCAGGGATGCCTGAAGCAGTTCTGCCGACACAATCGGTTTATCAGCGTCTTTCATTTTCTCAGCCCACTCTGTGAATTCCTGGCCGTGTTCTTTGTTGTGTTCGATCCAGTAGTCCAGTAATGTCCTAATTTTCTCTAAGTCACTTCCCATAATACCTCCGGATAAATCCTAATACTTATAATTGCAACTAATTGCAATTCAAACAAGCAAAAATTAATCCTCTCTGCACTTTTCGCACAGCCCGAACAGGGCAAGATGTTTCAGATCAGCGTCGAAGTTGAACGCCTGGAGTAAGACGGCTTTAACTGAGAAAAGAGCTGACTCATTGATATCGATAATAGCATTGCATTTACGACATATCAGGTGATGATGATGCCCTTTATTCTCGGGATGATACCCTATCTTCCCTTCTCCAAGATCGATTTCGTAGATAAGACCGAGTTGCTTCAACAGGTCCAGCGTCCTGTATACCGTTGATATATTGACTCTGGGATATTTCTTGATCACCTGGGCGTAGATGTCCTCGGCAGCAATATGGGTATCACTATTTTCGATACTTTCCAGTATCATCATTCTCTGGGGAGTTATCCTGTATCCTTTCCGGCTTAACTGGCTGGCTATATCCCTAATGCTATCCATAATTATTGGTCCTTCCAGGCATGGTGGAATAACTATAACAGAACCGCAGAATAATTGCAACATGTTGCAATAGCTAGGTTTCCTGTAACACAAGAAACCTATGATTAATATCACTCAATATCAATCAATACATTCCTCTCCCTTGACGGGAGAGGTTAGGTGAGGGTGAATAATTACAACTGACGCCTAGCCCCCTCACCCTGACCCTCTCCCACGATGGGGAGAGGGAACTTATTCAGAGGTTCCTAAGGATTATCTATAGCTATTATGAAGAACTTTACACCAGCCAGTTAAACGTTGCGTTTTTCTTCGGTCGTTTTTTTTCCTGTTACCGGATGAGGATAATGGAATGGAAGGATACGACCCGACGGATAACTATAATCTACAGGATCCGGACCTCTATCGGGATGCCAGTCTTCCGGGAATCCCCTGCTGTTTATAGGAGCTGATTTTGCTTTCGATCTGCGTTCCGGTTTCACCCACCCCTCTTCAAGCGTTCCGCTGTATACAGGAACCCATTTTATTTTCAGAATTTTCCATACGCCATTTTCACGGATATATACCATTTCGTAGATACCGCAGCCTATCGATTGACCGACTCCTTCTCCTCCCGGTACCTCCATCGAGCCGGCGGGAATTGCCATGGCGCCGAATCCCCACCATCTTCCTTTCGCAGTATCACCATCCGGTTCGATATCAACAATCCCGGATATCTGCATCATCTGGTGCATAAACTCAGGATCGTTCTCGGTATTAATGTTGCCGAAGAATCGGCGAGGTCCGTCAGCCCCGATAAAAGTACCCTGTGGCCATTCAAGTGTCGTGTTCGGACTGGTTGAGAAACAGTCGATCAATTCCTCGTGCAGCCAGTTCATTAAGTAATAACCATACGCATATTGCAGTTTCTTTATTTCCTCGATATCCTGTAATCGTTGAAGATACTCAACTTTTAGCTCAAGTTCTTCTACCTTTGCTTCCAATTCCTCGATATTCATAATTGACTCTCCCATTATTATTTGTGAAATTTTATATTTTCATCAAACTTACTGTAGTAATTCGGCGTTAACGCGATTGGGTGGAAAAGAACAGGTTTAACAACTCGTTTGAATGTCAGCGGGGTATGAACAAATCCTTTCGGGATATGGACTATTGCAGGTTGCTCGATCAGGTACACTTCCTCTTCTTCACCCATGGACAATTCTATCGTGGCATCGAAGTCGAAGATATTCTCCAGATTTCCTCCCAGGAAACAAAGGAACTCATCGAAATCATGGGAATGCGGTATCCGGTCAAAAAGCATGGGTTCTTTGATGTATCTCCATGCCATCGAAAAATTGATTTGTTTTCCAAAATGGGATGCGCTATCTACATACGCGCTGGGATTCGACATCGGTATCCTGGGTCTGTTTATCAACTCAGGTTCGGTCAAAAAATATTTTCCGTACTTTCTCTCTTTCATATTACCTGTTCCTTATCAAGTCACGCATTTGCCAGCCCTCATTCCAGTGTTAGAGGTTTAAGCTGGGCGTTACGCTTTTCTTCAGATGTCTTTTTCCCGGTAACCGGATGTGGATAGTGGAATGGGAACACATAGCCCGAAACGTAGCGCAGGTCCTTCTCATCCAGTGGAGTATCCGGATCAGGAATAAAAGCCCCGCCTTCTCCGGCACCTTTGATAATCCGCCGACTGCGAAGTTCCGGCCCTTCACACATTTCATTTATCCTCACGACATAGGGTATCACCCAGTCGAATGATCGTATCTTCCAGATGCCGTCTTCCTTCACGTAGTTCACTTCGTAGATACCGCTGGTAAATTCTGCTTTTTCCACCTTTCCTTCATCCGAGTTAAAAATAGCGCCGAATCCGTACCATCGTCCTTTGGCGGTTAAACCATCGGGAGCTACCGTTATCAACCCGCTCGTAGGCATAAGCTGGTGCGAAAAACCCGACGGTGTCGGAGTAGCCTTACCGCCATGAGTAAAATATCTCCTTACCCCTTCCTTACCTTTCCAGACGCCCTCTATCCAGTTCAAGTAAACTCCAGGTCCATCTGAAAAGCAGTCTACTATCTCTTCATACATCCAGTGTTCAACATAGTAGCCATACGCCTTCTGCAATCGTTTGATAACCTCGATGTTATCGAGTTCTGTCAGCTTCTTTTCCAGAACCTCGATATGTGCAGCCTGTTGTTGAAGCTGACTCTCAAGCGCTTGGATTCTTTCTTCCAGAATGTTATCGGACATTTATTTCCTCCACGCTGTTATTCATAAATTTACGATGAAAATTGCCACTTTCTACAGCAAAGTGGATACACTATAACAGAATCAGTACTTATTTGTAAGTAATTTTTAAAAGTTATTACTTTTTCGCCAGTATATGCCAGTTGGAACTGAACTGCATGACATTGTTGTTCTCCCAGAAATGTTCTTCCCTTTCGACCCGATATCCAGTGAAATCCCGCAGAAAACAGGCAATATCATCCTCATTGGCGAAATAATGTATATCACCGGGATGGACACTGTTCAACGATCTGTATGTATTTACCCGTACCTTTTCGCCATTTCCGTACTTGGCATCCTGGCGTGTCGGGCAGGTAAAAAAGAAGAGTCCTCCCGGTCTGAGGTATTTATACACAAGCTTGATACTCCTGTCAAAATCATCCCTGTATCCGTGATAGAGAACGTTATAGGCAATAACCAGATCGAATGAATCTTCGGAAAATATCTCTTTACCATAAGAGCCCTTGAGACAGGTAATAACTACCTGTTTTTCGTATGCATTTTCTTGAATATATCCAGGGCTTTCCGTGAATCGTCTACCGCCGCTACGTTAAAGCCCAATTCCGCGAATAATATCGCGTGCCGTCCGATACCGCAMCCCAGGTCGAGAACATCCCGTACCTTCTGCCTGTCCAGCGAGTCTTTCAACTTTATTATCTCGCCTGCCGGTTCCTGCCAGTATTCCCTCTGCGATTCCTCGCCCCAGTGAGAATCCCAGTTCGATCGATTATTATTCACGCCTGCTTCGCAATCTATCCCGGCTGTCCAGCATTATCGTTACCGGCCCGTCGTTATGGATTTCCACCTGCATGTACTGTTGAAAACGTCCCGTTTCCACTTTCAGACCGGTAGCCCGGGTTTTTTCAACGAACTTGTCGAACAGGAGTTCAGCCTGTTCCGGTGCTGCCGCTCCGGTGAAGCTGGGACGTTTGCCTTTCCTCGTATCAGCAAGCAGCGTGAACTGGCTGACCAGTAAAAGTTCACCACCGATATCACCAACCGAAATATTAAACCTTCCCTCGTCATCAGCAAATATCCGCAGACCGATCATCTTCGGCACAAGATAGTCTATGTCGGTTTCAGAATCTCCCTCGGCTACCCCCACAAACGCAACCATTCCCTGCTCTATCTTCCCCACCACTTTACCGTCGATACTCACCGACGCACCGGTTACTCTCTGCAGTAAAACTTTCAACCTTCTCTCCTGTATTCAACATTCTACAGGAACATAATAACCGAGACAATCGGTGTCCCAAAGAGAGCTAATAAGAAAAAAGAGATATTGAAATCCTGATATAGTGCAATAAACGTATAATTCAGTATTTGTTGTTTTTCTCACCCCCCCCTGTATTTTCCCCTCACACAGATAACAAGATGCTTAAGTGGTAACTCCGTATTAAAGTAATTAATTACTTAGCCGTTTTCTGGACTTTTCCATAGAAAGGGAGTAGAATAAGGTTGCGTAAGGATGACAAGGTGGTTGTGGATTAGGATGTCACGAAAAACGATTGTCAAAATCTGGATGAGGTAATAACGCCGGGCTGATACAGTCGGCGTTTTTTTATTTATAAGGAGGTGCGTCAATGCAGTCAAGCCTTATAGGCAAAATTGAAAAAGCCAAGCGGTACGCCGAGGAAAAAGACAGGATAACCTTCACTGAACTAACCCTCAATTTCCGTGGAGAAAATGACAGTTACCAGATTTCATACCGCGACGGCGCCTGGCATTGCACCTGTCACTTCTTCTCGACATGGGAAACCTGCAGCCATACCATGGCTATGGAGAAAATCCTGGGAGTCATGCTTCCCGAGGAAGCAAAAACAACTCAGTTCGAACTGATCCCGTAAAGAGTTCTACTGATACGCAATTCCGGAGGTCTCCATCCGGTACCTCCGAATATATGCATCTAATTTCTGCTGCTTTTTATACTTTTCTCTTTTTCCAGCGCCCCGTCCTGAAATAGATAGTCAGTATAACCGCTGGTAATACCACACCCGCGACCATCCCCCACCTCACGCCGTAGACACCGAGTTCGGGTATCCATTTCGGCAGGAAGAACGCCAGCGGCATCGAGACCAGCCAGACAGAAAAGATATGCGTTACCATGGAAGGAATATTATCACCGGCTCCGGACAGAGAGTTCGTCGTCACCGCCTGGAATCCCAGAATGAAATAGCCAGCCGCTGCAATACGCAGGAACGTTGACGCTGTCTCAACTACAGCAGGTTCTGTATTGAATATAGACACGATATTTTCCGCCCATAGCAGCAGTATCAGGGAAGCTATGATAACCCACACTTCTACCATCCCTATCGCAAACCAGGCACTTTTCTCGGCTCGTTCAGGTTTCTCTGCCCCCAGGTTCTGTCCCATCAGCACTCCACTTGCCATTCCGAACGCCATTGCCGGCATCATCATTATCATCTCGACACGCTGGTTTATCGTGTGGGATGCAACCGCTGCCGTGCCGAATGGCGCCACCAGGTACATCACGAGAAACTGGCTGAGATTACGCTGCAGACCGGACATCATCGCCGGCAATCCTATTCTGACAATACGCCTTATCATTCCGAAATCGATACGAAAATCCTTCAGGTCCAGTTTCAGTCGGGTACGACCGCTGAAAAGAAACCACAGGCATAAAATAGTCCCGATACTCTGGGACGCTACATTAGTTACCGCCGCACCACTGACTCCCATTTTCGGAAATATCCACAAGCCGAATACGAGGAAAGGGCACAACGCTATGTGAAAAATTCTGAAACCGATTGTAACCTTCATCGGGCTGATGGTATCGCCCGAGGCTTGCATAATACCCTCAGCTATTGTACGAAATGACATCGCTATCATACCGATGAACAGGATACGCATATAGGCAGCACCTTCAGATACAACATCCGGCTCAAGCCCGAAGAGCATTAGAATTTTCTCTGCCAGGAACATGCCGATCAACGCCATGATAACGGCAAAACTGGCGCTTATGGAAAAACCCTGTCTGGCTGCATGAACAGCCCCTCGCGTATCACCGGCACCTATATAGCGGGAGACCACCGCTCGCATACCCATTGCCAGGCCCATCATCGCCCCGCCTACCATCTGTACCGCCATACCCGACACACCGACACCGGCAACGGAAGCGGAACCGAGTTTACCAACCCATATCATATCGATGGTAGGGCCAAGCATCATGAAGCTGTTCGTGATGACCATCGGCCATGAAAGAGACCAGAGATTACGCGGTATACTTCCCTGAGTCCAGTCCCTGTCTCCTCTGCCCCGCCCGACACGCACACCGGTATTATCATTATCCATATCTTAAGGGTACCCCATCCTGCCGTATAAATCCAAAAACAGTCGTTCTTTGTTTATACGTACTTGGTTTTCCATTTCCCGGTTCGGAAATAGATTACAAAGATAATTGCCTGAACCACCGTTTCGATCGCCATTCCCCACCGTACTCCGAAAACACCGAGAGAGGTATATTTAGAAAGGAAATATGCCAGCGGTAACGTTACAACCAGCACGGTTGTCATAGCGACGATCATGGGCGGCAAAGTATCGCCTGAACCAGAGAGTGAATTCATTAATACTGCTACAAAACCAAGTATACTGTAGCTTATTACACCAATTCTAAGGTAAGTAGCCGCAATGTTTACAACATCGGGTTCACTGCTGAATAAATGTACGATATGTTCGGCAGCAACCAATAATACAATGCTGAAGATAATCATTACGCCCTCAACAATTGCTACTGCTATCCAGCTGCTCTTTACTGCCCGGTCCGGCTGCTCTGCACCGAGATTTTGCCCTGCTAGTACACCGCTTGCCATTCCCAATGCCCATGTCGGCATAAACATTATCATTTCTATTCTCTGGTTCAATGTATGTGCCGCAACCGATGCCGTCCCGAAAGGCACTACGAACCACATAATAATTAATTGAGTCGCATTTCGCTGCAGCCCGGATATGAGTGCTGGAATACCAATTCTCACAATCCGCCATATCATTGTAAAATCGATCCTGAAATCTTTCATGCTAACTCGTATCCTGGTACGACCGGAAAACAGGAACCACATCCCGATTACCATTCCTATAGTCTGTGCTATCACATTGGTTAAGGCGGCACCGCTGACTCCCATTTCCGGGAAAATCCACCAGCCGAAAATAAAGAATGGACATAAGATAACATGAAATATCCGGTACCCCAGTGTAATCTTCATGGGACTGACGGTATCGCCCGAAGCCTGCATTATACTCTCAATCAGCATGCGGAAAGACATCGATACCGAAGCTCCAAACAATATCCTGAGATACTTCGCTCCTTCGGTAACTACATCGGCTTCAAGACCAAGAAGAAGTAGAATTGACTCGGCAAAGACAATACCGATTATCGCCATCACAAATGAAAAACTAGCGCATATAGCAAATGCCTGACGGGCTGCGTGAGCGGCGCCATCGAAATTACGGGCGCCCACAAATCGGGCAATTACGGCACGCATACCCTGTGCCAGCCCCATCATCATCGAATTCAGCAGCATTACCGCCATACCGGAGACGCCGACACCTGCAATAGCTGCAGAACCCAGCCTGCCCACCCATATCATATCGATGGTAGGGCCCAGCATCATAATAGTGTTTGTCACAATCATCGGCCACGACAGCGACAACAGGTTCTTGATAATACTACCCTGAGTCCAGTCTCTGTCGAATCTTCCGCCGGTGAACTGGTAACTTCTTGAATCTTCTAATAAATCAATATCGTCGTTATCTTTCGTGAGCAACTCCTTCCTTGTAGAGAACTGTCCTGGCAGCGAACAGTTCTCGTTGATAAATAAACCGGTCGCTAAACCTGTTTTCTCTTCCACCTGCCGGTCTTGAAATACAATCCCATAAAAACCGCTGAGGCTATCATTCCGATAACCATACCCCACCTGACGCCATAAACACCATACCCGGTATATTTCGAAAGCACGAATGCGAGAGGAATCTGAAAAATCCAGAACGTACCCACTGTTACGATCATCGGGGGAACCGTATCGCCAACGCCCGATAACACTGACATCATCACGGGTTCGAGTCCGAAAAACAGCATCCCGGCGGTCCCGATCCTTAAAAAATCAGCCGCTAAGGCTACTACATCGGGCTTAGGTCCAAATATACCTATTAACTCTACCGCCCAGATCAATATGACCAGGGCAAAAGCAAGCATCCATGCCTGAACAGTCCCGGCAGCTATCCAGCCATTTTTTTCTGCCCGGTCAGGCTGGTTGGCACCCAGGTTTTGTCCCGCCAGTACGGCAGCGCCGGTACCGAAACCCATCGCCGGCATCATGACAAACATCATCACGCGCTGCCATATCGTATGCGCGGCGACGGCAATAGTACCAAAAGGCACTAGCAGCCACATTATTATCATATCACCAAGACTCCTCTGCATACCACTGATAGCTACAGGAATACCTATCTTGATGATACGCCATATCATAGATAAATCTATTCTGAAACCATCCAGAGTTAAGTGCAGCCTGGTTTTTCCCATGAATAGTATCCAGAGTCCAAGGACAAGGCCAAATCCCTGGGTTATGATATTCGTTAATGCCGCACCTCTGACACCAAGTTCAGGAAATACCCACCAGCCGAAAATCAGCATAGGGCACAATCCCACGTGAATAACTCTGAATAACACCGCTATTCTCATTGGTGACATACTGTCGCCGGATGACTGCATTACACTTTCAGTCATCATCCACAATATCGCTGAGCCCGAACCTGCCAGCAATACTTGTAGATATATCGAACCTTCCCTTACGACATCCGCTTCTACGCCGAATATATTCATAATCGGTTCGGCAAGAAGCAAACCTATAGGAAGCATAACAAGACTAAAAATGATTCCCACGATATAGGCTTGCTTTGCAGCATGAACAGCCTGGTTTTCATCACCCGCGCCGATATATCGGGCGATAATTGCCCTGGCGCCCATACAGAGTGCCATTGTCAGCGAATTCATCATCATAACAGCCATACCGCCAACACCGACACCCGCGATAGTAGCCGAACTCAGCCTGCCAACCCATATCATATCTATGGTAGGACCTATTTGGTTAAGACTGGCCCCTATCATCAGCGGCCAGGAAAGAGACCAGAGATTACGGACGACGCTACCCTGCGTCCAGTCTTTGTCTTGTCTGACTTTGTTGCCTGTTGTATTATCCGGATCTTCCAATTGGGTCACTAATCTTTTCGTACATTACTTTGACAATCCCAGCTTTTCCGCTTCCTCAATAACTCCCGCGACTATGAACAGTGAACCGGTCGCGCAGACCAGATCATTCTCACCCGCCAGCGATAACGCTGTCGGTAAAACCTCAGAAAAATTTTCAACTACGGTCGTTTCTACTCCTCTGCTGCGAAATTCTTTTACAATATTGTCCGCAGGCATCGACCGTGGATGTATGGAACGGGTAATTACCACTTTTTCGAATAACGGGGTTAACTCTCTGGCGATTCCCGATATATCTTTATCCGACGAACTGCCGATTATTAATACAGCCTTATCGAAGTTGAAATACTTTTCTAACGATTCACGCATTTTTCGTGCCGATTCCGGAGTATGAGCTCCGTCGACCACAAGCAGAGGCTTTTTACTCAATAACTGCAAACGTCCTGGCCACTTTACTCTCGCCAGGCCCTCGCGCATGCTTTCTTTCGTGATGGCAAATCCCTTTTCCGCCAGTACCTCGAGAGTAGCAACTGCGGTCGCCGCGTTTATTAACTGGTGATCGCCTATCAGAGGTATTGTCACTTCGTAGGTGTCCCGTCTGCCATTCACTCTTAACTTTTGGCCCTCGATATCATATTCCTGACCTTGAAACGTTACGTCACCGCCTACTTTTATCAGTTTGGCGTTCTTTTCTTGACACACTCTGCCGATTACTTTTTCAACCTCGATAACCTGAGGTGAGGATACGACAATACCGTCCTGCCTGATAATCCCCGCTTTCTCAGTCGCTATTTTGGTTATTGTATTGCCCAGAACTTCCATATGATCAAAACCGATCGTAGTGATCACACTTACATCGGGCTGGACTACATTAGTAGCATCGAGTCGACCACCCAATCCAACTTCTACAACCTGGAAATCCACGTTCTTCAGGTTGAAGTACATAAATCCTAGAACCGTTATTAACTCGAACGTTGTAAGCTTACCATAGGTCGCTTTCTCATTGACCACTTCTTCTTCCGGTCGCAGCTTGTTCACTAAAGCCGTTACGTCCTCGTCGGTAATCAAGTTTCCATCTATCCTGATACGTTCATTAAACGTGTGCAAATGCGGAGAGGTATAAAGACCTGTCCTGTAACCTGATTTTGTCAGGACCGAAGCGATCATCGCAGCAACGCTGCCTTTACCCTTGGTCCCGGCGATATGAACGGTCCTGGCCCCTAAATGCGGGTTGCCCAACCTTTCCAGTAATTCATCCATACGCCTCAGGTCATAATGTTCTGCGTCTCGGGGTCTGGGCATTGATTCATAATCGACGAAGCTGTACAGATAATCCAGGGCCTGTTGATAGGTAAAATCCATAGTCTCACCCCCTCCTTCCCAACCTTTCCAAACTAAAAGGGAGGCTCAGTCCGGATTGGACTTGGTCCCCCCACTTTCCTCACTAAATATTCAGCCATAATTATAGCACTGCACGGAATATACTATCAATCTACTCCAAATGTCATTATGAATCGCACCGATAAAATCGGTGCGATGTGATAATCTCAATGATTTTTAAGATCACTATGTTACTCTGCTTATAGCATTCCCCTAATGCAAATGTGAAGGAGTACCAGGAAAACGAGTAAGCGTCTTTGTCTGCCACCCCCATGTTTTGATTAGAAATCACCCCTGTGATATTATTTTTTTAACGGAGATACGGTGAATGCAGGTCAAAATGAAATCACTCCATAAGGTTATATGGGGAATTCTGGCCTTGTTAGCAACGATAGTTATAGGGACGATTGGGTATGAGATAATTGAAGGCTGGTCTTTCCTCGACTCCATATATATGACTATCACCACGATAACTACGGTCGGTTACAATGAGGTTCATCCTCTATCGAATGCGGGAAGAATATTCAGTATTTTCCTGATCCTTGGAGGTATGGGTGGAGCTTTCTATGCGTTAACAGGCGTGATAACCTATATTGTCGAAGGCAATCTCGGAGCTACATGGGGGAGGAGAAGAATGGAAAATAAAATATCGCAACTAAAAAATCACTTCATTCTCTGCGGTTTCGGCAGGGTTGGAGAAGAAATAGCCAGCATCTTTAAAGAGGAAGAGGTACCATTCGTTGTCGTAGACAACAGATCTGAATGTACCGCCCGCGCTGAGCAGGAGGGATATCTGTATATTGAAGGAGACGCGACAAGCGACGAGATACTCAAAGAAGCCGGGATCGAAAAAGCCAGGGGACTTGTTGCGGCACTCGGTTCTGATATCGATAATACCTATATTACACTGTCTGCTCGAGGTTTATACCCATCGTTATTTATCACAGCAAGGGCTTCCGATTCAGAAGCGGAGAAAAAACTCAGGCGAACCGGTGCTAATCGTATCGTTTCGCCTAACAGTATCGGTGCACGGCGTATGGCGATGCTCGCTCTCCGTCCGACAGTGATGGATTTCCTTGATACTATAACCCGTCGACGAGGCCCCGAACTGCAGATGGAAAACGTTGCCATCGAAACCAATTCATCTCTGAATGGACTTACTATAGAAGAAATAAGAAAGTGCTCCAGGGCAACGATACTGGCACTGAACAGGAAAACCGGCAGTCTGGTGCCAAATCCTTCCGCCGACGAAAAGGTAACGGCTGGAGACAGCCTGATCATTATGGGGACCAGTGAACAGCTCAATACGCTGGAAGCAGTGTGTGAAGGCGCAATCAAACTGGATAATTAAGGATAAGGAATCTGAGTATGAAAAAAACGGTCTTTGTTGACGGTCAGCATGGGACGACCGGCCTGAAAATCCGGGAGCGACTAGCTGACCGCAGTGATATTGAAATAACCGAGATATCTGAGGAAAAACGCAAGGATCCGAACGCCCGGGCTGAACTGCTTAACAGCGTTGACATAGCCTTTCTCTGCCTTCCTGATGACGCTGCCCGTGAGTCCGTCAGCCTGGTTAAAAATCCTGAAGTGTGCGTGATCGACGGTTCAACGGCACATCGGGTCACAGACGGCTGGGTATACGGTTTACCGGAACTCAAAGAAAGACAGCGTGAATTAATTAAAGAATCCAGGAGAATCTCGGTACCCGGTTGCCATGCTACCGGATTCATCCTGATGCTTTATCCGCTCGTATCACAGGGGATCGTATCACCGGATTACCCCATAACAGTTCACGCCGTGGCAGGCTATAGCGGCGGTGGAAAATCGATGATAGCCGATTACGAGACCGAAGGTTCACCTGACTATATCAGAAATCCCCGACCTTATTCACTTAAACTCGACCATAAGCATCTGCCTGAAATGACCAGGTACTCCGGATTAATAAGATCCCCTATCTTCAACCCGACTGTGGTTAACGTTTATAAGGGTGAGATCATATCTATCCCACTCGTTGCGAGTCACCTGGAAAAGAAACTCTCAGCAGCAGATATACGGAAAATTTTGACGAACTATTATTCCGGAGAGCAGTTTATCAAGGTCATGCCTTTTCCCGCTGATGATTACCTTGTTAACGGATTCCTGACCTTTACCGACTGCAACGACACGAATAACCTGGAGATTTTCGTTTTCGGCAACGAAGATCGGATTCTCCTCTCCGCCCGTTATGATAACCTAGGTAAAGGAGCTTCGGGAGCCGCTGTCCAGAATATGAACATCGTCCTCGACGTCCCCGAAGAAACCGGACTGTAGTCATTCCGACTGTCTATGGAACTCAGCAGCCCGAAAATGGAGTGGTGTGTTATTCTGACAGCTTTGGTATTCCTTTACTTACTTTTCCGGTGGAACCTAATATTTTTTCTCAAGTTCCTGGTAAAACCAACCATTTTCCTGTGAAAATAAAGCATTTTACCTGATCCCATAATCTATACCATCATTATTTTTTTCGCATACCTATCATTACACGAATAAACAAAAATATACCAAAGACAAAACACAATGATGCAATTATCCAAATTATCAAAAATGCCGTCATGATTTTTTTATACTGTATAGTAATCTAAAATTCGATATTGTTTGTGATTTCGTATTCAGGTATTAGTATATTATTTCGGTACGTAGATGTTCATGAAGGCTACCGGGCCGGCCACTTTCCTGAAGTTGATATCCCTGCCGGGAATATCCACAGGAACGTGGAACACGGTTGTTGAGTCGATTACCTGCATCTCATTTTCCATCCCTAAGGTAATCTCCACTTCCGCGGTGAAATCGGGAATTTTCTTCGGGTCGCCGCCCATCAGCATGCCAAACCGGTTATATCCCTTCGTTTCCTCAGGCTGAGGAATGACGGCAGGCTTCTTCACCATGTAGAAGTATATATCCGCGTCCATAGCGTCGTGGTCTTTGCCGATGAATATCAACTCGGTGCCGTAATCGGTCTTTTTAAATACCGGGTGCTTGATAACTTCGCCGTATTCCACTTTGGTTGTGGCTTTTTCGCTTTCACCCGGCTCATCTGCTTTCGCATAGCTTGAAGAGAGCATCATGTGACCGAAGTAGAAAGGCGTGTCGACCTTTTTCACGTATACCGGGGCATGCTGCAGTCCTGTTCTGAAATAGAGAACGGCCGTCTTATCAAAGGTGAGTTTCTGCCATTCCTCGCCGATGCCGATCTCCACCACCGCGCCGAGAGCTTCGGGATTGTCAGGATCACTGCCAATGAAGTAAAGGAACTCACCGAATGGATGCGAGTGGGGTAGATCCGGCATGACGTAGGGCGAGTGGACACAGCTGCAGGCAAAGTTGCAGTTGATGTCTAGGTCTTTCCACTGTTCCTTTTCGACGTGAACGAACGGGTACTGCTCTCTCTTGGGCAGGTCCAGTTCCATTCGGGTCGCGTTCCGTAACACATACTTACCGTATTTCAGTTCTGCCATGGTTTTACTCCTTTCTGAACTTTGAGATGGTGAGAGGATTGTAGCATCAGAAGAACGTGGTTTCAACAGGGTGATACTAAGAAAAGGAACATACCTGCCATCCCGATGAAAATCGGGATCCAGCAGATTTCTGGATTCCGGCTTCCGCCGGAATTGTTTAACCTGTCATTACCTCTCCTGTAAACGAATGCGTCTTCTTACCTGGGCTTCAGTATTTCTTCGCTTATCTTCCTCAGTCTCAAGTATCAAAGGTGGGACAGAGGTTGGTCTTCCGTTTTCATCGAGTGCTACGTAGGTTAGATAGGCAGATACTCCATGACTCATCTCGCCGGTCTTCAGATTTTCCGAATCCACGCGGACACCAATCTCCATCGATGTTTTACCAACGAGATTTAGACTGGCCTTCAGGGATACAAGATCACCAATATAGATGGGATTGTGAAAATCCATGCGGTCGATCGAAGCGGTGACCGTATTACACCGGCAGTGCCGCGTTGCCACGACATAGGCAGCGTCGTCAATTAGACGCATGATTACGCCGCCATGCACATTACCGGCCAGATTCGCATCTTGAGGAGTCATCTTCTGGACGAGAACTACACTCGTTTCACGTACCGTTTTTCCCCGCAAGGTTTTCTCCTTTTTATAATACTTCTCAGTTTGTGGTATCAATTTAACTTCTTACTTGCGACACTGAAAATAATCGGAACATCTATCCATATACCTTTATCTGTCCGTAACGAATCTACTTCAAGTATATGTACTTCTCTAAACTTCTTCTGAATATCAGATTCAAGGCTACTTATCCTTAATCTCCAGGGCGTTGAGGTAAGTTCTTGCCAATACGCATCTGCATCAGGCAGGAAAAATCCCATTTGTTCTTCACTAACAACTATATTCTCAAATCCATTATTATTAAGAAGTGCACGGCAATTTTCAGTGCTGTTTGGAGCTAAACGGGGTCTATTTGCAATGTAGGGAGAACCCTCATATTGAGCAAATTTATCCATCAACATCTGCATATTTGGTTGGTATAAAGTTTCACCAAAACTCGATATCGCTACTGTTCCACCTGGTTTCAATACTCGATACCATTCACTTAGAGCTTTATTAATGTCACTAAGAAAAAATATGACTAACGAACTTAGGACGACATCAAAACTGTTATCGGTAAAATCCAGGTCCTCAGCATTCCCCAGGTAATATTCGACGTTCGATATACCAGCAGTAACTGTTTTATTTCTTGCCAACACAAGTAAATTATCAGCTATATCAACACCGACTATTTTCCCTTGATTTCCTAAAAGGTTAGCAGCAGCTATTGTACACCAACCAGTTCCACATCCAACGTCAAGTACGGATTGTCCTGGAGTTAAATTTGCGTAATAAGGCAATCTCTCAGCAGGCCCTTTCATGGTCTTAACATTATCATATGTGTCGTGTATGGCATTAAATGTCCGTCGCAGATTTTCATAAGTCATGTTGAAATTTCCATTAACCTTTACTTCGCAATCTCTTAATCGTCCCGATTTCTCTCACTGTTATATGCCAATCTTCCTTTTGCGTTTAAACTCAAGTTTAAACGCAATCCAGATGAGTTTTATTTTTCTTAGCATCGATAATTCCCTCCGTTACTGATTATCTGTAGATAGAGTTTATTAATTTAGTTGTGCCGATTATTATCCTCTCTCACTCACCACATCGAGAAACGATTTTATATAAGGGATAACAAGATCACTTTGCGTAATTGCCGTTATGTGGTTAAAACCACCCATGGAGATAAATACACCCTGGGGTATGTGTTCCACGCTCTCTTTGGCTCCGGGATAGAACGGGTCCTGTTCGCCACAATAAATAAGACATGGCACCGGTATCCGTGACAGTTCCTCGTTACTCAACGGTGGTGTATCAAGAAGACCCGACTGCATACTGGCTGATGATTCTGCATTCCTGGAAAGTAAATCAATCTTTTCCTCGGGCGAGAGCGTTCTTTTTAACAGGTTTTCCATCCACTCGATATACGCGTCAGGATCGGTTTGAAGTAATTTATAACCTTCGATAGAAATATTGATTGCCCTAATCATTTCTTCAGGCCACTCGTATGGAGTCATGCCACCGAGTATAAAACTGTTGAACCGCGAAACGTGTTGGGAGGTAGCGAGTGAGAATCCTACCATGGCACCCATCGAGTAGCCAAAGTAGCTGGTCCTGTCTATACCAATATCATCAAGCACGGCGATAACATCATCTGCCATTCCGAAGCCAATACCGGATTCCTGGTTAATCTTATCGCTCCTTCCGTGGCCTCTGAAATCGAGCATTATCAACTGAAAATCATTTTTCAATCTATCGGTGTAACCCCAGTCCTTCCACATATCAATGGTATAGTTCCCCCCGTGACCCAGCACGAGGGGTGGGCCCTGTCCCTCTATTTCATAGTAAATATTGATTTCATCACATTGAGCGTACGGCATGTATTCTTCCTCCTCAAAATAACTAAGGGTACTAAAAACAACTACATATACTAGTATTAGTAGTACCTCTCTACCTTTCCCCTCCTTTCAGGTGGTTTGAGTGTAGTGCTCTTAAACGACATTTTCAATCATGAGATAAAAACGAACGTTAAATCTGAAACATCCGGTGTATTATTCGTTCCAACCTACCTATTAGAGCTATTGGTTGGATTTTCTCTTTGACGTAACAACATAGCCCGGTAATGACCAAGGGGGTAAATCCTATCTGAAGCGTGATCTGCGGCTCTCCAGCAATACCAGCTATCACAGGTTTGCCCTCTGACAGCCGTTGCACAGGCTAAAGGCCCATCATATATCTGGTCTTCATACTTTATCTTACCGTCGGTTAAGAGAGTAGCTGTCACTTCCCTTCCCCGGAGATTTATCTTAAGCTCATCTCCAGCTCGGAGTATACCTGCTTCAACAAGATCCTTGAGAGTGATTCCGGTATTATCCGGTAATTTCGATCCACAATTTCCACAGTAGTTATACTCATCGGGGTTAGAGTGCGAACATTTCTGGCAAATCATTTTCTTACCTCCTTTTATTTACCAACTTGTCCGAAAGAAGTGAGGAATTGAATTCCATAAAAAATAAATTAAGTCATGGTTTACTGATCTGAATATCCATCGATCGTAAAAATACGAGCTTCAGATGATGCCTTTCGATACTTGGCAACAGTTTGGTATTCCGGATCGGCGAACAGATCGTGAATAGCTTTTCTTGATGGAAATTCAAGAATTACCAGCCGATCATTGAGCGGTTCACCTTCAATCGTTTCAACATCACCTCCACGAACCAAAAATCTACCACCGTATTTATTAACGAGACGAGGAGTCTGTGCAGTGTATTTCGTATATGTTTCGGGATCCTTAATATTAGCTATTAACACTAAATATGCTGACATCTTTAATTCCTCCTGTCACTTCCTGATCTCTTCAGTAAGTAGGAGAGTATTTAGTTTCTTTATCTTACCTAAGTTGGCTTCTACTAACTCTCTACAACGATTTCATAGCCCTCACGGACTGGTGGAGCTGCTGCCAAGTCAGGTACATAGGCATGTGCTTGTTTATACGCTTCCGTCCCCTCTCTTTTTAGAGCATCTTCTTCACTGTCCCAAAATGAGAGGGCTATGATCTTTGATTCTTCTCTGTTCACGAGGAAATAGGCTTTCTGAAAACCTTTGTGAGACTTGATTTCTGGAACGTTGATATTCTTATAGTTCTGGATACCCTTATCCATTGTTTCTGGTTTAACCTGAACCATTGTCAATCTAGCAAACATTATTTCCCTCCTTTTTACTTCCCAATTTCTTCAGTTGATGGGAGTGCTTCTCACTAATAATCATATTTATACATACACAAACTTCAGCTACCTTACCATCTTCCTTTAACCTTTACTGCTTCTGAGGGACCTGGCCATGGTGGCATAGTGGTAATAATAAAACATAAAGGTTGCGTACCTGTATTCCTGAACTGGAAGTGCGTCCCTGTAGGGATAGTCAAACTGATACCTAGATTCACTTTGATTACTTGTTCGTTGTCATCCATCTTTCGCCATACTTCTCCTTCACCTTCAAGACAATACCAGATCTCTTCTATCGTTTTATGCTTGATGGCTATGGAAGTTTTCCCTGGAGAGAGCGTACAATGACAAATCCCTCCCCTGCTCATTTCAGGTAATAACCTGATTTCAGAACCGTCAGGAGCTATAGTATCAGCATTGATAGGTAACTTTATCATTTCGAAGTAATGCATAATTTACTCTTCTAGACACATTGTGTGTACTCCCTCATTTTTCCTGCGGTAACGGGGGTAAAAATTGTATCGTTCGTTCTATATTCTCAACCTTTCGCCCTGCGATTTTATACACTGAGAGATGACCATCTAGTCGTGGGATTGCCGGTTACTGCCTCTAAAAGCAATGTACCAAGCAGAAGTACTTTTTGGCCCGCCTCATCAAGGTTACGACGGCACTCCAGGCAGGGCGTTACGACATAGTCAAGGTTGTTATCCATGGCTAATTTTTTTACGTCCTCTCGTCCTTTAGTCGTAGCCTGACAGCAAATGTTATTTGGAAGGTCTATTACCTCTAATCCTTCAATACGATCCATCCAGGAGCGGTAGGTATCAAAGTCGAAACTAAAATCAGGATTCATCGCTTTCTTGAGGCCCAGGCAACCGCGGTAATAGCCAACCTTTGCCGACTTTGCCACTTTGAGTTTTTTAACTTTCTTCAAAGGTTCAGTAAGTATATCCAGTCCGTATCCTACAGCCATGCCGGTACCTTCGGTATCCGCATACTGTGCCAGAGCGCCGCACATATGGCAAAACTGATATACATTCCTGGCTCCCAACCTTCTGGCTTCTTCGATGTTTTTCTCCGCCAGCCTTTTTACCTTGGACACTGCATCATCCCATTCATCGGGAGTCGCTCTGCCCAATATAGTCCAGCCACAGCAGTATCTTGTAGGTAGCAGGTTATATTCTATTCCCAACACATCCAGTAACTGAAAATATGGACCAAGCGCGACAGGTCCCGATGCGCCTGAGTTAGCACAGCCATCAACTATCACATTAACCGCTCCGCGTGTCGGTTTGGCGCCGATTCTCTGAAGATTCATAGCTCTTGTACGATGGACAGAATAAGGGAGTTCACCCTTACCTACTTGTTCCCACACCTTATCCGGAGGCCAAGAATCGACCGACTCACCAAACCACTTCTCGTCGAACCATCTGCCCCATCCCCACTTGTACATTGGCGTGTTTAATAACTTTTCTTCCATTTCTTCCTCCTTTTACTTTTCAATCTTTTCAGTTGGTGAGAGTGCTCCTGATTTAACGCCAGTTAATTTGGGCTTGGTTACGCATCGGTATCCTTTTATATTTGTATTTCGGATAGCCAACAACCATACTGCCAATGATTTTATACTCTTCTGGAAGAGAAATAGCGTCTTTGATTGGTGGATAAGTATCCGCTGCAACAGAGAAAAAGCCTTCCCAACAGCACTCCAGTCCCAAACTGATAGCAGCAAGGTTGAAATACGCAAGTGAAATTGAACATACGTACGCACCCATAGAAGCACCGATAGAATTATCTTGTTCAATATATGTAGAAACTATCGCCGGAGCACCACGGAGAAAGATATCGTCACCGTCTTTTATCTGTTTTTCCCATATATCTACCAATGGAGTATATAAATTTTGTGTACTTTTAAGTCCTATAATCAACCATTCGTTACCAGCTTTGCGGAGATTCTCAACCATGTCTCTATCATCGATTATCAGCCATTGAATGTTCTGGACATTATTCCCAGTTGGAGAAAATCTAGCCGCTTCGATGGCTTGGAGAACAACATCACGGGGAACAGGTGTGTCCTTAAAAGTCCTAACCGAACGTCGAGTTTTAAGAAGCTGAGTACACTGCTCGTAATTAATATTGAGAGTTGAGTCTATCTTCGGACATTCCTCATAAGAAACATCCCGATGGATAAAACTCTCATTGGGGCAGACTATTAAACAGGCACTACATTTACTGCACATTTGGTTAGATATTTCAGGGAATGGTTTGGGAAAGGAATTTTTTTGAAAATCTATTATTCCCAGATGACAGACATCAGCACAGACGCCACATTTGGTACAGGTTTCTTCATTGACTGTAAAAACGTCCATTTCTATCCTCCTTTATTATCTTCTACAGTATCAATTCTTTATTCTCCTTTTGTTCACTACGCCTGAATTGATTAAGCAAGAAACGTTATTTTTTAGTTGTCCGCACCTGCACTCCGACCAGGTTTTCCAGATATTCAAATATTGCATAAAGTTGTTTATCTCCAAAACCCGCTGTTCTCGCGGCAAGAAAGCTCTGGTCTACTGCCGCCGCTACCGGTAACGGGACGCCAAGTTTTCTACCTAACTGTAACGCCAGTCCGACATCTTTACTGGCTAAACTCAACCTGAAACCGGGTTCGAAATCGCCGACGAAAACCGAGTCAGGATATTTCTCTAAATCCCAGTTCCTGGCAGTTCCGCTGAACGCTACCTCGTAAAGCATCTGTGGATCAACACCGGCCTTCACACCCAGTACGAATGCTTCGGCCATTATGGCATTAGAAGTAATGGATATGACGTTATTGACCAGCTTGGCGACAGTGCCACTGCCCATGTCGCCCACATGGTATATTTTTTTGCCCATCGTATGTAAAATGCTTTCTATCTTCTCCAGGGCAGTCTTTTCACCACCGACGATAAACACAAGATTGCCTTCCTCTGCGCCCTTTGTTCCTCCGGTTACCGGTGAATCAAGAACAGCTACTCCCTTTTTCGCGGCATCTTTTGCCATTCGTATAACCAGGTCATGAGAATTGGTGCTCATATCAGCGTAGATATCTCCCACTTTCCACCCTCCCATTAGCCCGTCAACCCCATAAACGACTTTTTCCACGTCTTCCGAACCTGGTAGTGAGGAGAAAACCACATCACATGTTTCAGCCACAGCTCTGGGAGTGTCTACCCACTTGGCGCCTTTCTCCAGGAGATGAACAGCCGCTTCTTTTCTCAGGTCATGAACGGTTAGGTTGTACCCGGCCTCTAAAATGTGCCTAGCCATCTGACTTCCCATCCGACCAATGCCAATAAAGCCTACTTTCATTAGTTACTCCTTATTAAGAAACTACAGTTGATGGATTACGTTCTTCGAGTATATTTTCCATTCTGGCTTTGATTCTATCCGTGCAAATATCTGGTCTTGGTATGATGTAAAACTTATTTTGTCTAATAGCATCAAATACTATTTCAGCAACTCTTTGTGGGCTCATTCCGTTTTCAATTAGTTGTTTTGCGTTTTCTAAAAATTCTTGGTATCCAGGTGTTGGTGTTTCGGTACCTTCTCCCGATTGATTTACTAGTTCTGTAGGACGGTTTCGCTCGGATTTAAGCAAATTTGTTTTGGTAAATCCTGGACACAATACCGACACACTTAGTTTGCTGCCTTTTCCTCTCAATTCGTTATAGAGCGCTTCCGAAAGTGCCACAATGCCGTGTTTGCTTACGGTATAGGCTATACCAGCACCTATAAATAAACCGGCATCTGAAGCTGTATTCACAATATGACATTCGGTATCCTGTTTATCCATAATTCGTGCAAAATAATGAGTACCATGTATAACACCCCAGAGATTTACACCAAGAACCCATCTCCAGTCGGAAAGTGAGTTTTCAAGGGCATAAACACCACCTCCGACTCCAGCATTGTTACAGAGTAGGTGCACTTTTCCGAAAGTGTCCAATGCCTTCTTAGCAAGTGCTTCTACATCTTCAGCTTTTGACACATCGGTTTTCACAGCTAGCGTTTCTACCCCAAGTTCTTTAATCTTCTTCTCGGCTTGTTTGAGTGCGGTTTCTTCTACATCCGCTAAGACAACCTTCATACCTTCTTTAGCACTTCGTTCGGTAAGACTATACCCGATCCCGCTCGCAGCACCTGTGATAACAGCTACTTTATCTATAAATTCTTTCAAATCGATACCTCCTTTATTCATTGATTTGGTATATCTTCTGCACTTACCCTAAAGATGATAAATGGGCAGCCAATTCTTCTGGTGCTGAGAAGAATGGCGAGTGGCTGGTATTCATTGATATCACTTTTTCGCATGGAACATGAGTATACATCCATTTCTGAAGTGAAGGCATAATAGCATTATCCTGCAGGCATTCTATATACACTCTGGGAACTTTATCGAAATTTTCCTCAGTAGTTACTACAGGAGCAAAGGTGCCCGTAGGATGCGGTACAAGTAATAATTTTGCTAGAGTCACATCTTCTTCAGAGCAATCATGGTAGCAAGCTTCCTTAACACCATCAACGTTTATCGTTGAGTAGCTCTTATCTTCAGACAGGTTTATAGTTTGAGAAAGCTTTGATTGCCAAAATTGCTGAGGTAATGCTTCGCCGCTTGTAAGGAGAAATGCAGTTAAGTATACCAAGAGTTTTATTTTTTTCGGTCGAGATTCAGCAACTTGAGTTATAATAGTTCCTCCCCAGCTGTGACCAACAAGGATGACAGGTTCATCCTGGTAATCAAGGATTCCACATACATGTTGAACGATACTACCAGAAGTGATTTCTGACATTGGAGTCTTATCTCTACCAAAACCTGGCATATCGAGTGCATGTACTGTGTGTCCCTCTTTTTCAAGGAGAGGAATTACCTTGTACCAGCACCATGCGCCGTGCCACGCTCCATGGATTAATACATAAGTACTCATGCTTGACTTTCCTCCTTTAAACAAATAAAGGCACTATAAACCACCTCACTATTCGTCAGGCTATAGTATGGTGGTTAGCGCCAGATGATATCAGCCGGATTACGAACCGGTATCCTCTGATACTGATATCTGGGATATCCTACAATCATGCTTGCGTACACTTCATTCTCCGGTGGTAGAGCTACTATCTCTTTTATTGGATTAAAGTTGTTAGCGGCGTTGGTGAAGAATCCCAGCCAGCAACAGCTTAAACTGGCGCTGTTTGCCAGCAGGTCGAAGTATGACAGCGCGATTATGCAGTTTGTGGACGGAGCCGGCATCTGATTAGTCCCGTACGTACATACTATAGCAGGTGCTCCATGAAGGAAGATATCGTATCCGGCTTCTCTACGTTTATTGAAGAAATGTAACGCCTGAGCATACGTGGGGAAATTTGCTTTCACTGTTTCCAGCACAAAATCAGCACCGATTTCCCTGATGCGTTTCATTTTTTCTTTATCATAAATCACCAGCCACTTAACATTCTGCTGGTTCGCTCCTGTAGGTGCGTACCTGGCGGTATCAATGAGCCGGGAAATAATCTCTCTTGAGACAGGCTCATCCCCATATACACGTATAGATCGCCGGGTTTTTATTAACTGAGCGCATTGATCAAAATTGGTTTCAAGTCCGGGATTTATCAACATAGATTGTTCGAGAGGGATGTCCAGATGGTTAACGCTTGCAGCCGGGCAAGCTACAACACAGGCGCCGCACCTGTTGCAGAACTGGTCAGCTTCGGGCACTTCCTCGGGATAGTTATCACCCTCGATTTCAATCAAACCAAACGAACAGACGGTGGCGCATATACCACATTGAGTACATGTTTCTTCGTTTATCTGTAACATGTTCAATTATCTCTCTCCTTTATTTCACAATCTTATCGAGTGGCGGAAGTACTCCCATCTGTTGAAATAATCCAAGCATATCCAGAGTTGACGAACCTTCTACTACTTTCCCATCAAAAATTCTATAAATAGCAGTGTTAGTCATTTTTATTTGTTTTCCAGTAGGAGCAATGCCTAAAAACTCACCTGTGTGTGTACCTCTGTGAGTAACCTGGAACGCTACTTCGTCTCCCTCGGCAACTATATTATCTATGGTGTTAGTTACATCAGGAAAGGCAATAAAGAATCCACCTTGTGCTTCTTCTTCTCGGGTAATATCACCAATATTTGTGTGAATAACACAATCAAGAGCCATGCGTTCTATATAAGCGTCTAGATTCCTCTCGTTTAAGAATTCGTACATTCGTAATATCACCGCTTTATTCTCTTCTATACCCATTTATTTATCGCTCCCTTAGTTTATTTATGGTTCTCCTTTTAGAGCTGGGGGTTTTCTTCTGCACATTCAATTGGTTTACCACGAATAGTGACACCCAGACACTTAAAACATGAGACACATTTCGCTGGAGAGGTATCTCCCCTTTCCCAACGAGTAATAAGGTCTGGTTCCCTGATGAAAGGGCGGCACATCGCTACTAAATCAGCATCTCCACCGTTCACAATATCTTGTGACATCCCCACACTTCTAATTCCACCTACCATTACTACCGGTACATTCACGGTTTTTTTCACGGCAGCGGTCCATTCTCTGAAATATGGTCGTTCTACTGTGTTATCTGCGTTTATCAATGATCCCCCAACATTCGCGCTAACTTCTACCAAATCGATGCCTGCATCGACTAATTGTGAGATTGTCTCAAGTCCTTCATTTAACGAAAGACCACTTTCACTCTCGTCCTTTATCCCGTACTTAATCATCAAAGGGAAATTATCCCCCACCAGCTTTCGTACTTCACGTATAACTTCCAAGTAAAAATTTCTTCTGTTTTCGGGACTACCTCCCCATTTGTCCATACGGTGGTTGAGAAGCGGAGAGTGCATCTGGCTCATCAAGTATCCGTGACATCCGTGAAGCTGCACAGCGTCGAAACCAGCTTCTTTACCTCGCAGTGCTGCTTTGGCAAAGTCTGAGATTATCTCTTGAATTTCTTCGTCGTTCATCTCCCGATGTTTTATCTGAATATCAGATCTCTTCGATACAGCCAGATACTCAGTATCAGATTGTTGAGGAAGGAAATTTACCTGGCTACCAGCATGCACGATCTGAAGGGCAATCTTGGATCCTCCCTGATGTACTGCTTCAACCAATCTTTTTAAGCCTGGAATCATATCGTCGGAATGAACTCCATATTGCCGAACTGCTGCTTTACCGCTAGGTGATACGAAGGCATATCCACTGACAATAAGACCGATGTGTCCCTGCCCGAGCTTTCTGTACAATTCCACTGAAGTATCTGTCACAAATCCATCATCATCAGCTGTAGCATCCCATGTCGCTGAACGCACAAAGCGGTTTTTTAACACCATTTCTCCAAACACATAGGGCTCAAATACATTAATTGCCATTCAGATTACTCCTTTATAAATTAAAAACCCTCGCCGCATTCCCTCCAAGGATTGCATCCACTTCTTCCTGGTCAAAAACAATCCCGTCAGAATTTTCGATAGTCAAATCCTTAATCATATCCACATATCGTTTGTTGGATACATATGCTTCGGTATAAGGACCATCAGTGGCAAAAAGCAGCTGCTCTGAACCGATTGTGTCCAAGATTTCCCTTAAATGTCGACGGAATAGTAACGGTTTACTTTCGGCGATCATTTGCCACATAGCCAGGTCCCCACTGATATTTGGCTTCAACTGTGCTAACGCCATCCAATCGTGCCACCACATCATTCCGGAATGTGCAGCAATTATTCTGATGTTGGGAAAATCTAGAGCTATATCATCAAGATAAATGGGATGAGCATATTTCGCACGTGTAAACGATAATGGAGAGCAATGTGTCAGTAAAGGTAACTCAAATTCGTTGAGGACTTTGAGAACCTCATATGATTCTTCGCTATTGGGGTAAAAACCGAAGTCTGGATGCCATTTAAGACCTTTCATATTAAATTCCTCGATACAACGTCGTAAGAGTGAAGAAGCTTTAGGTCTTCGCGGGTCTACCCCTGCCAGAGCGATCAACCGTTCCGGATGTCTGGCTACTACTCTGGCAGATTCATTGTGCTGATGTAAGAGTGCCGAATCATCCATTCCCCAATCCAAATAATCAACATTTAGCAGAACACTGATATCAATACCTGACTCATCCATCCTTTGGATTAATTTGTCTCCATCACTATCATCCAGAGAATCTTTGTACGAAGCCACAACTTCTTTAAAAGGTTTGTAAACCCCCAGTCTTATAAAATCTGTTGATAATATTTGTGCCATCGCTTTAGCTGTGTTTTCGATGTTTGGGGAAATTCCGAAATGGTAATGTACATCCACTATCATATTCGTTTCCTCCTCTAAATAAATTAGGGCACTACAAACCACCGCACAGAGAGGTATACGTAGTACCCACTTTTCGTTTTATATAGTCTTTCTAGTGAATCGTTGGTCGGCTATTCTCCCGGATCAGGCAGGTTGATAACGTCCGGAGGAAGGTTCTCAATTCTCTCCATGTCTTCACCACAGCACACCAAGGTACCGCAGCCAACTTCAGTCACTACAACTTCATTACCACAAATATTACACCTGAATTTTTCTCCTACCGCTTCGACAGTCATATTCACCTCCTATACCATAACATGTACAGGTCAGGTAATAATTAAGGTTCTTGAGTATAGATTGGGAAGGAATGAGAAGTCAACAATTTCTCGTAAAACGCAATATAAGACTATTGCCTGAGTTAGTGATATAATGGCGGTAATTCTTCGACTGGATGGTGAATGGGGAGATATGTCTGATATGAAAAAGTGCCTTAACGAAAGGCGCTTTAATTGGATGTCTGGCTGGTGCCCCCAAGCGAATTCGAATCGCTGTCTACACCTTGAAAGGGTGTCATCCTAGGCCTCTAGACGATGGGGGCATACCAGAAAATTATATCAGAGAACCAGTAAGACAGGCAATGATGATGACCAATAATAGCGCTGAAATAAAAACCGAAGAGATTAAAAAAGAGAGAAACTGGAAAAAGACAAGTCTTGATGTATTCATGATTCTTCTGGTCATCGCTATCACCATCTGTCTTTTTCTATTTCGCGCCAGGGTGTCTGATCTCGGAAACTTCGGTTACCTCGGTGCTTTTCTCATCAGCCTGGTAGCCAATGCTACGATCATCCTGCCCATGCCTGGCCTCCTTATTCTTATCGGACTTGGGGCATCCTTTAACCCGATACTGGTTGCGGTTTGCGGTGGTATCGGCGGTTCGCTTGGTGAAATGACTGGTTATATACTGGGGCGAAGCGGAAGGAGGATTACTTCGAACAACAAGTGGTACACACGGGCAGAGAACTGGATGAAAAAGCGGGGATTCCTGGCGGTGTTCTGTTTTGCCTTGCTGCCATTTCTTCCCCTGGATGTAGCTGGGCTGATAGCCGGCGTGCTGCGTTATCCTGTATGGAAATTCCTGTTAGCCTGTACACTTGGGAAAACACTGCTGTATGTGATTATGATACAGACAGGTGCCTGGGGCTGGGATGCCTTTTTAGAGTTAATAACGTAAACATATAGCTTATCATTAACGATATACTGATATCAATATGACTCCGATATGACTCCGATTCTTCTTGATTTCTGTTTTGTTATAAAGTATACTCGCTTTCGATAAGGTTTCGCCATCTCTTATTTGAGCGATAGTCCTGTTATGGTCTTTGGATATAGAATCGGTTATACCTTACATAGAGGTGTGATATGAGAATACTTGGTATCGATCCGGGAACTATGTCTTTCGATCTCTGTTTACTGGATGAAAGCGAGATCACCTTCGAAGACAGCATTCCATCGACGCTGGTTGCTGAAAAACCCGAGGAATTTGCTGAAAAATGCCTAGATCTGAACCTTGACGTGATGATCGCGCCTTCCGGTATGGGACTTAATAACAAGAAACTTGAAGAACTCACCGAGAGGGAGATGTATGAGCTTATGATAACCCGGGAAGGCGAGGAAGTGCCGGTACTCCTGGGAATGAAGAAATTCCTGTCAATTGTGCGTGAAGCTGGCCTTAAGATATTTTTCCTCCCCGGCATAATACAGCTTCCGACTGTTCCCAAATGGCGAAAATACAATAAGATCGATATGGGTACCGCCGACAAGATGTGTATCGGTGCTATCTCGGTTGAAACCGTGTCAAGGAAAAAAGAAACCGGGTATTCAGGCGTTAACCACCTGGTTGTTGAACTTGGTGGCGGCTATAATTCTCTCATAACTATCGAAGGCGGTAAGATAATCAATGGAATCGGCGGTACAAATTTCCCCGGACCGGGCTTTATGAATGCCGGTGCTATGGACGGTGAGGTTGCCTATCTGTTGAATGGATTTGAGAAGGCGCTGCTATTTGAAGGGGGAGTCGGTTATCTCGTTGATGGCGGAAGTCTCAAAATCGAGAACTTTACACGCGAAGCATACCCGGATGCGTTCGATACATTTGTCGAGGGTGTCCTGTTCGCTGTTTGCAGCCAGAAAGCAATCACGCCGACAAACGAAGTGTATCTTTCCGGGCGTATGACCCGATACGATAACGTTTATCTGCCGATAAAGTCACGGCTGGAAGATCTGGGATATACAGTAGAGTCATTGCCGCGACTTTCTCCCAGGACCAAGGAAGCCGCGCAGGGATACGCAATAGTGGGTAATGGAGTATACGGCGGTGTCTACGAACCGTTAATAAAGCACATGGAGATAGATAAATCGGAGGGTTCTATACTCGACTACGTGTACTGGAAGGAACGATTATGAGCAGACCGATATATATTGACTGGGTAATTACGAGTAAGTGCAACCTGAACTGCAGGCACTGCGTCGGCATGGAAGAGGGTGAACTGACCCATGATGAAGCATTGAAGGTTACCAACGATATAATCAAACTTGCACCCCAGTGGGTAATCCTTGAAGGCGGAGAACCGCTGATGCGTCCTGATATATACGAGGTTGGCAGGATGCTTCACAAAGCGGAAATCGATACTTATCCGATAACGAACGGCAACGCCTTTACCGAAAAAGCCTTGAACGAACTTGCTACGTTTTCACCGAAGATACTTTTTAGCATAGACGGTGCTACTGCTGAGGTATATGAGTATACGAAAACAGGAGCAAAATTTGAGATTGCTAAAGAGTGGATGAAAAAATGCGCGGAACGGGGAATATTCCATGGTATTACAGTTGTCCTGTCAAAACAGAACATCGACCAGATCGAAGATCTTATCCGTTTGACGGAGAACCTGGGAGGGAAAAGGATAATTTTCCTACCCCTGAAACCATTTGGTGAAGATGAAATTTCGATCGAGTACTATGAGAAAAATGCTCTTTCTCCTGAGGAGCAGGAAGAAGCTATCCTGAAAGCGTATCAGTACAAGACCAGCCTGGATATGTTCTATGATGAGCCCTTCCTGTGGAACATAGCCGCGAAGCATGGTATTTCGTTGAACACCTCGGACAGCGGGATTACCATCCCGGAAGTTCAGGGCTGCGCTTCCGCGTATTCTCTGTACATACAGTCGAACGGAGATGTCCGTCCCTGCATGTTTGCTTCAGAGCAACTAACCTTCGGTAACGCGGCAAAGGAACCGCTGGAGGAAGTGTGGAACAGGATGCAGAACAGCAACATCATCACAAAGTGGGTTAACCAGAAACAAAGGATCGGCGCCTGCGGTGAATGCGACCAGTTCGATACATGTCGCGGATGCCTGGCGCGCACTACCAGACTTACCGGCAATCCTCTGAAGTCGGATCCTTGTTGTCCGTTGGCGAGTGCTCTGGTGAAGAAATAATTACGATAACATGATAAAAGCCGCCAAAGCGGCTTTTATTGTTTCCATTGTCAGGATGTAACATTACCAGAAATCGACGGGTATATAGCCTTCTCTTTCCTGGATAACTTTCCTGATATCGGCTTTTTCTTTGTCAGAGCGTACCGGTTCAACGGTGGAAATTTTCTCACCTACTTCGTTGACGTCATTTTGCCAGTCAACGATATATCCGGGAACAAGAGCGTATACCCAGTCATCGGCAATATTGCAGCACGCAGCTTCCATGATGACCTGGCCGGTGACAAACATAACTTCTCTACCGTTATAAGGTAGTCTTATTTCCTGTTGAGGTGTATAATAACCAGCAATTCCGAATACTATGTTCTTACCGGGCATAAGGTGAGTATATCTGGTTGTTACGGCACTTACCATAGAACACACCTGTCGTACGCAAAATACAGGTCTAGTCTACTGCGACTACTTCCTTGACTTCAGGTATTTCTTCTTTAAGGATCTTCTCAATACCCATTTTCAGGGTCAGAGAAGCCATAGCGCAGCCGTCACAGGCACCCTTGAGCTTAACTGATACGGTACCGTCGTCAGTAACATCAACAAGCTCAACATCACCGCCATCACGGATTAACATCGGTCTTACCATTCCCAGAATCTCTTCCACTTTCTCTTTCATAGAGATATCCTCCTAAAGTCCTCCTGGACTGTTTATCTGAATCAAGCTTATCACAAGCCATGCCTACGGTCAATTTACACTTCAATCATACATCACGCTTGGATTAAAAGATGTAACTTTTATCATCTCAGTATTTCCCACAAGGTATAGCAGTGGTGAATCCCTCTCACTGATGTTTCTTACTCGGTAACTTAACAAGAACCTTTACAGGACTCATCACGAAGCACTAAAATGAAAGTCGCTGGTAGAATCCGGAAAATAAAAACTGAGAATCTCCATTTCGATCATATTATACCTTACTCGAAAGGTGGCTCTTCATTAGTTGCCGAAAACATCCAGTTACTATGTGCCAGGCATAACTTGGAAAAAAGAGATAGAATAGAGTAGCTACTACTCTAATAATAGACTACTATGGATTTCCCCCTAAAACTCCCTGGGTTTGCAGATTATCTCTTTGATCTTTGTCTGAAATAGTCGGTGGCTGTTTGCTGGCTGGAGTACCACCGCCACATCGGCGCCACCTACTCTACCCGAACCGCCTATTGATATGATATCGGTATCGCATCGGACCAGCCCGGCGTCAGCCGCCATGCAGGCAATCTCGGCTACCACCTTCATTCCCTGCCCGAACATTCTCAGTGTATTGGCAACTATATCTCCGATCACATAGGTTGTCGGCGCTGCCTGGATATTCATCTGGTTCATTGCTCTGGTAATACCACCGAAGGCATGAGCAGCGGTCACTATCGGAACACCCTTGTCCTTCAGTACGGCCAGGTTCTCATCGGTAAAAAACCACTTGTCCGGTTCCCTCGAACCGTAACAGTGGCTGACTATTATTAGCTTTTCCCCTGTAAACACTTTCGACGCTTCAACGCCGGTCCAACCGCTGGTAGAAGCCACCACATAGGTATTAATACCAAGGTCTTTTCCGCGTTGCAAGGCAATCTCAAATGTTTTTTGCGTGTTCTCTTTTTTCAACTCTTCGAAATAGGTTATTTTCTGTTCCATAAATACCAACCTCCACACAGTAATAAAGGAAATTATGCCACAGCCAGCTTAACTTTGGCAAAGTCATACCTCATCAAGTTTATGCGTATTACTCATAGTAAGTAGAAACCATGCGTCAAAAATAAATTGTAATCCGTCGGCAATTGGTGTATGATATTTACATCATATAAGAGTTTTATTGAATGAGTCCGATAGTACTGGTCTGTCTTATTTGTGCGATTATAGTCGTTGCCGCTATACTCGGACACTCTTTCTACAAAGATCAGAATGTCGAGAATTCTGAAAAGGATCCTGACTTTCGGCTCTTCTTTCGGATAGGCATAGCTTTTCTTGTTATCGGGGTCATTTTCCTGATACTCGCTTTCACCAGTGATCTGGCGTTTTTAACAACCATTCCGCTTTTCATCATCGGAGTAATATATACGGCACTTGGCTGGAATAAGAGAGATACCTGGCAGAAACACGACTAGGCCAGGTCTGTCTCCATAAAACCTACCGTAAAAGGCAGGTGTTCGAATTTCCTGGTACCGGTCTCCCTGAATCCAATTTCTTTATACCAGTCTCTTAAAACCGTCTGTTCATAAATTATTCCGATAGACAGTCTCTTCGCACCTTTCGCAGCAGCCGTATCGAGGACAAAACGAACCAGTTCTCTGCCATAACCGTTATGTCGACACTCAGGCAGGACTGCTAGCTTTTCGAGATAGTACAAGCTGTCATCAGCCTGTTCCATGGCAACGAATCCCACCTGCCTGTCATCCAAAAAATATCCGTAAAAAACCAGCCCTCTCTGTCGCAGCTCTTCAAGTTGGTCAAGGGTAATGAATGACGGATGAGTCGGCGCATTTTCAGCCGTGAGATTCAGTTCTTCCGCAACAGTATGAAAAGATCGTCTGATTATTTCCACACTGGCATCCAGCGTTTCGCCGCTTTCGATAATTCTAATGCCCTTCATTATGTCAAATCCATATCAAGATAATTCTGTTACTTCCTGGGAATCAAGGGCGATCTCCAGGTATGATACGCACGGATTCCAGTCCTTCGTAGCATACACACGTTTTCCCCGCGGATTAAACAGGTATCCACCACCGGGGAAATCTTCATCCGATGTTCTTCCCGCCTGGGTAGCGACGGCAATCCAGATACCATGCCTGGTAGAATAACCGGGAAACGTATCCATACACGATTTCTCCCACATCTCGTAGCCGGAGCGCCAGTCTCGTGCAGTCCGGTCACCATACAATCCTGGTGCAGCAAGCTCAAAGACAATCTCAGCGCCCTGACGTGCACACTCTGCAAAAACACGTTCGAACGAGATATCCGCGCATACAGCAATTCCGAAGGTCAGACCATCATGATCGAATACGTCTATCCTGTCTCCCGGAGTATACGGTTCTTTAACGTCTCCTTCATATTCACCGACATTTATTTTACGGTGGCAACCAATGAGTTTCCCATCCCTGACAACAATCTGTGTAATGAATGGCTTCCCGGCAGGATTCTTTTCTACGAGACCGGCGAGAACAGTAGGAGTTTTACCATCGGTCATCTTCAGGAGATCGTTCACTTCGTCCCCATCCAGCGAGATCATTTCTCTATCACTCTTTGGCGGGTCATTATGACCGGTGAGACTATTCTCAGGAAAACCGATGATATCTATTCCGCGCTGTTCCGCCTGATCTATATAAGCTGACATCACCGCCAGATTTTCATCGATGGCGCCTTTCTCGCAGCGCATCTGGACAAGCGCGATTCTGAGTTTTCGCATATTACTCGGCAGCAAATTCGACTTTCGCTTATTCTCCATCTTCCCTGGCAGCCGGTGATCCATAGACACGCGTGAGAGAAACTTCCAGGAAGACTATCGGCTTTGTGACGTTTCTTATATCGATCGGGCAGTGAGTAAGTCCGGACGGGATTGACACCACACCGGCAGTCGTAAGCAGATGTTTTTCCTGCTCTTCTCCGAGTGTTATTTCCACTTCTGCCCCGAGATCTCTTATATCCGTAGGATCACCTCCGAGGAAAAACAGCAACTCAACGAAATCATGAGCGTGGGGTTTCTCGAAACATATCGGCTTGGAAACGCAATGATAGCCGATACTGCAGTCCTCATTCAATTCTCCCTCATGGGAAAGCATCGAATACCCCGTGTAGTGGGGGATATCATGAATGAGTTCCGTACTGTGAATCAGGTCTCCGTACTTGGTTTCAGCCATAATACTCTCCTAGAATTAAGTCAGCTCTAATCACCATTTCATAGCAGTTTCAATAATTCTTCAATCTCATCGGGTTGTATCGAGTATTCCGCTATCCTGTTCGTCCTTTCACGTCCACACGTAAGACATTTGTGTATGAGCTGGTAGCCTTTCCCCGGTTTGCATACCAGCCGCACCGGTTTCATCATTCCGCCGCATGTTTCCCCCCTGTCTCCGGGGATAGCATCCACATGCTTTGAATACAGGCAGAAAGGACAGTGATTTCGATAACTTCCGTTTGTCAGCGGCAGTACTTCACTGCCGCAATTATCACAGGTAAATCCTGTGTTTTCTTTTCCTCTGCTCATTCCCTGAACTCCAAGGTTCGAATTTCTTCAAACTACGGAGCCAGGGTTCCGTTTACTCTCCCCTAAGGTCCCGGGCTTGACTCGACCAGTGACAGATTCACCTTCCCGATTTCGTCAGGACGATTACTTCCGGTTCCTGCTTCATCGGAGCATGTTTCATCTCCGAATCCGGACCTCGACCGGCTTTAATTATTGTGCCAGCCACTGTAAGACAGTTTTAACCACCTTCCACCGGTATGTGTATGTCCAGTCTCACCGGCATAGCGCCGTCCCCTCCAGATCATGAGTGAAGACTGTGACTGTTTTTCATACTCCTCCTGTATTTTCATCTATCGGTGCTTCCACCCGGATTTCACCGGTGAAGAAGTCAGGTATTATTTCCCAGGCCCGGCGTTCCTCGTCATATGGAGCATCCTCAAGACCCGATTCCTCTCCAAAAACCATCGTCGTCCGATTCTGACCGTAGGGTAACCAGCCTCCCAGGCTTTCACAGGAGGGATCTCCGGTTCGCGCAAACGCCAGCCAGGCATCCTGCATATCAACCGAAAGTCTGTTGGCGGCCGGACCGGATCCGTGGAAGTCAGGGACATACGTTCCGAAAACAAAACCGATATCCAGCGAATGACAGGCGCCTAGTGTTCCACCGAGAATAGGAGATTTCCAGGTAAACAGGTAGTTATAGGTAGACGGATTATGCCGCGTCTGGGCATTTACCACCTTCAGACAGGGCATCCGGAACATCCGGTCGGTCTGGATCGCTTTAAATACTTCAGGAGCGTTGGTGTCCATTCCTCGGGAAGACCTGGCAGCCCGATAAGCTGCCACCAGTCCGGATGCGTATCCTGACGGCAGGTAGTAACCGAGTCGTCTTTGAATTCCGGCATCATCGAGATCCGGCAATTTGGTATCCATCATACAGAGAAGAGTCCACTCCTCAAGGTTCGTACCGGCGATTATTTTTACGTCACTGGACGAACCTTTCTTTATCAGTTCATACGGAATATCCGGAA
>DUFA01000107.1 GCA_011191975.1 Dehalococcoidia bacterium | reverse complement strand
GTAAAGAAGTAATTCTGTACGGGCGAGATAAGGGGAAGCTGCTGGCTGCCGGTCGCGAACTTGGTGCGGATATTGAAACGGACCTTGCACAGGCTGTTAATGGTGCCGGTTTGATAATTGTTTCCGTGCCGATTGACAGTTTTACCGGCGTAATCAAACAGTTGAAACCGTACCTTTCTTCCGGCCAGGTAGTGATGGATGTAACCTCGGTCAAGGTGATGCCGGTCAGAGTTATGCATGAATACCTGGATAATGTGACCGTACTGGGAACTCATCCTGTCTTCGGTCCCGGTGCCAGGAGTGCCCGTAACCAGAATTTCATCCTTACCCCCACCAATGACGCCGAACAGACGATAGCGAATAAGGTAAGAGATAACCTGACTGAAAAAGGTGGGCTGGTGACGATGATGACGCCTGAGGAGCACGACCACCTGATGGCTGTCGTCCTTGGTCTGTCTCATTTCATCGCTATCGCATCGGCGGATGTGCTTCTCGGCTTCGAACAGCTTCAGAAAATGAAGGCTATCGGCGGTCCAACCTACCGTGTATTGTTGACGCTGGCCGAGAGTGTGATCACCGAGGATCCTGAACTCTATGCATCGATTCAGATGAATCTGCCTGGGCTTTCCGAAATGGAGGAACTGTTCATGAAGACTGCCGCAACCTGGGCAGACATAGTGAAAAGCGGAAACAGAGAGCAGTTCATCGAAAAGATGAATTTGTTGAAGGAAAAACTGCCTGAAGCCGATCCCGATTTCGGTCGTTCCTACCGTGATATGTACAAGATACTGGATGAGAGTTGATAACGGGCTGACTATCCCTGGACTATTTCACTTATCTGGACAACGGGTACTATATCGGTATATTTAGGGACATCAGCAAATAATTCTGCTGCATAAGGTTCTATCTTTTGAAAGTCTTCCATACTGTTGAAGTATAAGTGACAGATAACACGATATGCAGGTGGTGTATTTTCTCCTTGCCCTCTTAGTCCTTTGTCTACCTCAGTTTTGATTAAACCTACCGGGTTAAGTGTTTCATGTAGCATTGGCATATGTTTGTTGAGGTAATAATCCATGTCGAATTTCTTATCGGGATCATTCGGATACATTACTGATCCACGAATCGCTTTTTCTCCTTTTACTTATGATAATTGCACGACTGCCGTGAGTACGTCAGTATCACTGGTAACCCAAGTCCTATGACCTTTCCCTACCGTATCTTCACCAAGAACAGTATCTCCTGTTTTGAAGGTTCTCACCTCACCATCACTTACCTCTCCCGCAATCTCACCTGAAAGAATGAAGAATATCTGTCGGTGTGGAACAGGGTGCCATTCACCTATATATCCGGCGGGGAAAGAATAATAAATAAATTGAGTTGCTGGCATAGGAGATGAAAGGTTTATTGGAGGTGCTGGTGGAGCAGCGATAGTTGGCGTAAGTTCAATTTCAACGTCATCAAAATGCGTTTCACCAGATTCATCTGCATATATACGTGGGTATTTCACACTAGCAACCTCTTTATTCTCTTCAATTCCCATATGTTTCTGCTCCTGTTATTCTGGAATTACAAAAGGTGGAGGAATTACGCCAAGTTGTATGAAAGCAGTTAATAGGTCATTACATCCCCAAGCTTCGGCTTGTTTTCCATCCTTCATTCTACATACGTATATCGACCTGATATTAAATTTCTTGCCAGTTGGCTGTATACCCATGTACTCTCCCTTGAAAGTCCCTGTTTGCCTATATACAACAGCTATTTTGTCTTCCACAGCAAACATTTCTACTATCTCATAGTGAAAGTCAGGAAAAGCATGTAATGTCATCTCAGTCGCTTTCCTTAAAATGTCCAGACCTACAACATCTTCTCCTTCATTAGGATGATTGATAAAATCTTCCGTGAACAACTCAGGTAATAACGATATATTTTTCTGGTTCATGAATTCTTCTGTACAACGGTGAATACTTTCCATGTTTATCTCTTCTACAGTTGACATTGTTTATACTCCTTTCTTACTTTCCAATCTCTTCAGTTGGCAGCTTAACCATTAAGGTTTGACCTTTTCAAGGATTGCCATGTAATAGGAGTTATCAGAATCTATGTACTTTTTCACCACCCAACCAGTCCCCTCAAGAATACTCTCCATCTCATTCTTGGACACTATAAGATAGTCAAACCAAGGTGTAGAGTATCTCTTGTATCTAACCTTGATTCGTAGCTGCCCTGACATTTTACCCTTACTTCTATTTGATGCTTGATACTCAAAATGCTCTGGAATCTTATTGTTGTACACATCATTAGTACTGGCAATTATCCTGCCTCTTTGTGAAGTTATCTTGCTGAGTTTACCGAGCAGGTGTTTTGCTTTTTTAAAACTGCCAAATAAACCAAAGTTGTTACCCATCATAATCACTGTGTCAAATACACCGAGTTTGGGACTAATCTGATTTATTGATACAAGTCTAGCATCTCTAAATCCTCTCTCCTTACACACCTTGATTGCTAATGGGGAAATGTCTATTCCAACAACATCATGCTCTTTCTCTTGAAGGTATAAGGCATGTCTGCCAGCGCCACAGCCTATATCCAAGACTCTACCCCGTACGAACCTCATAGCCGTCTTCTCAATTGGACGCCAGTCCTTGTATTGGTTGAAATACCCTTGAAGTCTTTCGGATTCAATATACCCATCATCTCTTTCAACGATCTGGAACTCAGCTTTACCTTGTAAGTAGTCATATAAACTATGACCAAAAGCATCCTGTTGATTATTTAACATCGAGATACCTCATTTTTTAATTCCCAATCTCTTCGGCTGGTGGGAGTGCTTTTCTGTTTTTAATGGGTAATATATACTCAGTATATTTTTACTCATTTTCTATGACTAACTGTTCGAGATATTTGATCTCCTTTCGACTGAGTATTCCTGATCCTTCCGATGCCCAGGATATCGTTGATCGACAAATTTCAACAATAACCTCACTTAGTGTTCGAAACGGTTGTGTTTCAGTCTCTAAATCAACTATCTTAGAAGTTTCCTTCGATTCACTATTTGACCTAATTCGATAAGTATATTCCCAAAAATTTATGAATTCAGTTGGAAAATTGAGACCTAGTGCTACCCCTTTTATAAAAGAAGAACGCAGTACGCGACCAACGAATTTTGTATCGACTTTCTTTTTAAGTGCCTTATCTGAAGGCCAACGTGGATTTTTTATTCCAAATGTCCGTAATTCTCTTGCTGTATATAAATGGTAGAAAGTCTTTTCTTCATTTCCCGCTTCTTCCAGTTGTTCTAACGCCATTTTTCTTAACCATTCTCTTAAAGAAATGGTTAGTTCTTCAGCCTCCTTATCATGGATATTCGCACCTAACAGTCCTGCTAACTTTGCTAGTAATTTTAGGTTATTTCGTAAAGCATAACCAAGTACAGCGCCCTGCTGGTAAGCCCAGTAACCAACTACGTTATACAAACTACCGATACTCACCTTATGCTTTCCGAAAAAAGTCTTTTCAACTACTCCACCTACTGCTGGTTCTGCAATAAAAATTAAAAAGCTTGACATTGTCCTATCTTAGTTAACTCCCTAAAACATAATCGGGCACTATCAACCGCACTATCGGCAGCTATAGTACCCGTTACTTATGGTTATTGAGTTTAAAGGAGTGGGGCGGTGATGTCAATAAGAGAATTACTCACATTGCACTCACACTACGCCTGTACGGCAATCTTGTGTTGCCTCAGCCGTGCTCTGGCAAAGAAGAAGTAAGCTAGCAGATTGTTAAAAAACTGCTAGCTCCTTTCATATCAATATAAAGTGAAACTATCCCATCGGCGGAATTACGCCGAGTTGCTGCATCATGCTCAGGGAATCCGTGTGGGCCCAGCACTCTGCGATCTTATCGTCAACGATGCGGAAGACATTACACCCGGTGACGACGATTTCCTTTCCTGTCGCCGGAATGCCCATATACTCGGCTTTATGGGTCATGCGACCCGTCCAGAGCTTGACGACCTTATCCCCTTCGGCGATGATGGCATCAGCAGTCAGATGCACATCGGGGAAAGCGGCAAAAATGGCAACAGCGCCCTGCTTCACCTGGTCTCGGCTTCCGCCGTGGGATCCATTGATCTCGTGGCCAACGTAGTCGTCAGCATAAACCTCATCTATCTTTTCGGCGTCGTGACCGTTCCAGAAATCAATTTCCCGGAGCACAACGGCTTTATTTGATTCGAGTGACATTTGTATTTCTCCTTTCTTAATTCAGGCTGGCAGACCATTGATGACCTGCTGGCTTCATCCTTTATGTAGTTAAAAATAAAAATTCATTCAACAGCAAGATTGGAATGTAACCAAATTTCAGCAATCTTATCGTTTTCTCGTTTTAATACAAACAACCCATCAGCATTCACAGTCGAACCAGCTGGTATCTGGAATTGTGGATTATCTACTGTAGTAGTCATTTGTTGCTTCAAGGACAGGACAGCTATATTACCATCACCAACAACGTATTGCCACTCTTGTTGAAGGTCTTTAGTTCCCTCACGGGCAGCCATAATATATTGTTTGTGTGCTTCGAACCCATTGAAGTCTGGTAGTGGTGGATAATGTATCACGATATTTGGTGATTCGATTTGCTCTAATGCTTCATAATCACCTTGCTGA
Source organism: Dehalococcoidia bacterium (assembly GCA_011191975.1). Classification (GTDB taxonomy): domain Bacteria; phylum Chloroflexota; class Dehalococcoidia; order Dehalococcoidales; family UBA2162; genus MGML01. The sequence goes on along the minus strand of DUFA01000107.1, from coordinate 121,330 downwards.
AATGCTTTGTCTTCCGCTTCAATGAACTTTTCTGCGAATTCTTTTATATCCATATATTAATTCCTTTCTTAATTCAGGCTAGCAGACCAACGAAAACCTGCTAGCTTGTAGTTAATACCTTATATGGACAGGTCTATCCAGTGGGTGAGATAATGCCTATTTGTTGATACATGCCGAGGGAATCATGGTAAGTCCAAAACTTTTTATCTAGTTAAACTTATTAGCGGTTTCTCAATTTCCCCATGAGCGTGACAACCTCCTGATGGTCAAGAAATGGAGCAGACTCGTAATTGACTAACACAGAATAAGGGTGTTCTGATTGAATGAGGACAAATTCCTCAAGAGAGTCTACATTCCAGACACTCATCAGTATCCCACCAGCAAACGAGTAAGTATCTTTGAGTTTGCCTTCTTTGAGATACTTCTCGTGATATGCTACAACTTGCCCCACAATCTCTGACCTCTTTTCTTGTGGTAAAGCATACCAGGAATCTTTGTACGTAATAGTCATCAAAAAATTCATTGCTATTCTCCTTCAACTTTATTGAGTGGAAGCTAGCAGACCATTGAAGACCTGCTAGCCTATGTCGTTAATATCTATAACCAGATAGCCTTCCCTAACTATGGTTCTGATTTACCGATTATTGGCTGATGATAGTATTTAAATTCTTTCTTGGTAGCCTGCTTAAGCTGACTCCTTAAGTATATTGGCAATCATATCAACCTCTGAAAGAGGGATAGTTTCTGACTCAATATGACCGAATATAATAGACTCCGAGAGAATGCGAGCCATTTCTTCCCCAGATTCAAATTCCCAAATAGAGATACCTCCCCTCCCGTTGGCAAATGGGTAATGCGCCTTCCATTTCCCAAGTTTGGCATATTTCTCTATCCAAGCACTTGCTTCCTTCTGGATTTCTTCTCTCCTTTTCTTTGCTTCTTCATCTCCAGATTGGAGTTCGGCAGACATAGCGTAATAAGAATCTTTAAGTCTGTAAATATCCGCAACTAACATTTTTTGTTTCTCCTTTTATTTTTTATTTCTAAGTGATTGTTATCCCATACCCCACTCAGGCGGTATGGTTACCCCCACTTGCTTTAGTGGATTAAGGGGATTACTATAATTTTCTGATTCTATACATTTACCGTCTTCATATCGATTTATAAGAACAGCTGTGACTTTTATCTTTTTTCCTGATATATCAAGATCACCTATCTTGCCATTAGCGATAGTCCCTGTGTAAGTTACTTTAGCCGTCAATATGTCACCTTCACCGACTACATTTTCCACCGTATAATGAAGGTCGGGTAGAAATGATATCATAGATTTTACCATTTGCTCATATCCATCGTGACCTTTAGCAACGCCTTGTGCATGTGTACCGACATAATCGGGTGAAACAAGATCAGGTATTAAATCTAAATTACCTTTATTCCACACCTCTTCAAAAACCCGATATAATGTCTTTTTATTTTCCTCTACGCTCATTTCTTTCACTCCTTTTTAGTATTCAATACCCATTAGCTTGTATCACCCAAGATAATTTAGTTCTGCTTATTTATAATCCCAGTAGAGGTATTGCTTCTTGAGCAGTTAACATAGGTTCTAACGTATACGAAAATCCCTCCATCTCATAATACTGAACGAAATACTTTGTAAGATCCTTGATTGCCTGGGATACTTTATCATCTTCCACTTCGTAAATACCGAGTACCCTGATTCCAAGGTCACCAGCTGTAGTTAGTGTGTGAGTTCGTTTGATATATGGTGGTAAAGGCTCTGCTGCTGCTTTTACAAAGGCTGCAGCTATTTCTTTTGCACTTGATAGGGGATAGGTACTGTTTGAAACCAAATACATAGTTATATCTCCTTTATTAATTAAATTACTTTCAAGAATTAATAGTGGTACTGCTCTAAAAATATCACCTCCCTTTAAAATAAATTGGGGATACTCCTCCACCACACATACAGGTGTTAGTAGTACCCCACTGCAAACGTCGATAATTTACTAAAGAATTATGAATAAGGTAGACACTGAGTATACTATATTGGTGAATAAGAAGGCAATAAAAGAAAGAAGAGGAATAACAAAGGAAAACGGGATGAAATGATAGATGGCGGGAGCGCATGGGAGTCGAACCCACCGAAGACGCTCTAACGCCCCCCAGACGGAGTTGAAGTCCGCGAAGTCCACCGGGACTCATCCGCTCCCGTTCCAGTCATAGTATATACTACAGGCTCCATCAGGCGCAATAATACCAAAAATCCAAATATCGAATCCCTAATCTCAAAACACGAAATTATTTGGTTATTAGTGTTGCGAATTTGTTTAGATTTTAGATATTAGAGGTTAGGATTTTGCCCATTATTACTTACTTCGGTTTCAATACTAGTTTGTACCCGTCGTCAGTCTCTTCTACCTGCGCGGTATAACCTTCACTTTGAGCTAGGCGGGTCACATTTTCCCTGGAGACTGCACTCTCAACCAGTACAATGAGTTCTTTGCCGGGATTCTCCTTGATCGCTTTTTTCGTATTAACGACGGGTATTGGACAAGAATAGCCGCGTACATCTATTTCGATCATTTTTCTCCTTTCGGTATACAGACACCACTCCACTCACACAGGTTTTTTGTAAACACTGCAGGGAGATGATCGATTATTTCAGCTACCTTCGTTGCCGGAGTAGCCTGGGCTAGTTTTCCAGCCAGGCGGTTTGCTCTGGCAGAGATTATTGCAGCTTCAAGTGGTTCCAGACCGGCACTGGTAAAAGCAGCGACCTGCCCGGTGATCGTATCCCCGGTACCGCCGATCGCTTCAAGCTCAGGTACGTTGGGTTCGGTCACTGTCTCAATTATTTCTCCGTTTCGTACGATATAATCTGTTGAGCCTTTAACCAGTAATAGCTTTGCGGCATCGTTATTTTTATATGCCGCGGCAACCAGTTCGGGCGTTCTACTGACATCGGTATCAAATAAGTGCTTGTTGATATAAGCCGGGTGGGTAGCGTCCGGATCGGCAAGAAAGGCCATTTCGGTTGCGTCAGGTGTAAAGATATCGAATTTGGCGGCTAATCCGGCTGCTTTGGCAGAATACATCGAGGCGGCGTCGGCAATCATTAAGGGCCTTTTCCGACACTTATCGATTGCATCACAGAGTCTTCTGGAAAGCATCATGTCCGGCAGCCAGTAGTGCAGAGCAAGGACATCCGGTGAGAGTTCATCGATGGTCTGGATAAGGTGTTCATATATTGCCCTGCTGCCTTTTCCCTGACCCGTGTCACCAGCAAGAACAACATAAGGATTATTCTGTCCAAGATAACTGGTAACGGCAAGGGCAGCACCTATCATGGCGCCGGTTCCCTGGGTACGCGGAAAGCTGTGCCTTCCTGCAACCAGCACCTCACCATCAAGCCAGATTTTTCCCGTGACAAGAGGGAAGTCGGCATACGGTACGGTCCCTGCAATAAGCAGCATACTAACTTCCTCCTTTCTGCAGGATGATGCTTTCTTCGAGGGCTTTATCGAGCATCAACGAACATAGCGTGAAACCTATGTCCTTCGGTTTTGGCGCTTCTTCCAGTTTTTTCCCGATCAATTTCATGTGCATCACCGGAATGTCAGGGCATCCACCACCTGATGTATTGACTATCTCGCCGGTTTCTTTTTCGAAGGTCAGTTTCATGTTTCCAGCTTTAACCATAAGCCATTGACCGAAATCGGTAACCTTAACTATCTCCAGTATTTCTCGGGTACCGTTCTTCAGTGGAGTGATATACATATATATTACGTTTTTCTGAGCCAGCAGCCGCTCGATACCAGGCTGCTCCACCAGGTTTATCTCCACGGCAAGATCGCAACCTTTTCGCAGTTCGGGAGGGGGTGCCACCAGCTTCACGGTATAATCGGCATTTTTCAACACCTTTTCAGCCTTCATGGCCTCCTGCACCTCGTGGAAGAGAACCAGCCCTCCTCCTTCGAACTCCGGTTTCTTGTCGCGTTTAAAAAATGGCATGTCACCTGCTCCTAGGCTATTTTCTCTCTCATCAGGAATCCGACGGCTACACAGAATACCAGGCCGATAATTACTGCCACGGGTCCCCATGCGCCTGTACCAGCCGGACTTGATGCCAGGAGGAAGTTATGGGCAAAAGCTGCCCCGGCAAAAAGACCGAGAATGGTAATACCGGAATCGGTATTGCCTTCACCGGTAAGGATGAGCTGCCTTAGTGGACAGCCACCTAATAATGTTGCCCCCAGACCTACCAGGGTCATACCGAGGAAATTCCAAAGATGGTCGTTATGGGCTATAGGCTGGCTATCGAAACCCCAGTGGTAGATACCGTCAGCCCCGAAGTTTCCTGCTAGGTAATTCGTTACCAGAACGGCAATGAAGAAAGCGATGATACCGCTGACAAGATAGAAATCCTTTACAAGAAATATATCGCGCCAGGCGCCGACGAAGCACATACGGGTACGTTGGGCCATGAATCCGACAGCCAGCCCGACTACAAGTGAAACCGCTATTGCTGCACTTGCTGCTCCCGGTCCGCTTTCACTGGCGAATATAAAACCCGGTTTCACCAGGGCGAGTACAAGGAGACCTATCATGGCGATGGGCATTATCCATCCGACTGCCGGTTTCATCGACGTTGCCCGACCAAGATTGAATCCACGTTTCAGGAAAACGATACCTATAAGCACCCCGACGATTATTCCAGCCAGGCCGAGAATCCCGTTAAGATCTCCGCCGGCGATTCGTATTATCATACGGGTTGGGCAACCAAGGAATACGAGCGCTCCGATCATTACGAACGCACCGAGGAAGAAACGTACCAGTGGCGAAGAACCACCTGAAGAACGCCACTCTCGGAATGCAAATGCCGTGATAAAGGCCCCAAGGATAAAACCGATGATCTCCGGGCGAACGTACTGGACAACACCTGCGCGATGAAGTCCCAGAGCGCCTGAAATATCACGAATAAAACAGGCGACACATATGCCCATATTAGCCGGATTTCCCCAGTTGACCATCAATGCAGCCAGAACTCCGAAAATGAGTCCGGCGTAAATTATCAATAATCTGCGCGTTAAGAAACGTCGCATAGATACCTCCATTCTGGATAGATGAATATTTTAGGAAATAATCGCAGAATTTCTGATGATGGTGTTTATCAGATTAGTACTACCTCAGGAAAGGTACTAGGATACACTACATGCATCAGGCTGTGCATAATTGCTTCAAGTGAATGTTAGTGTAGGTTTTCCTGGCATTTTCTGCACCTCCTTCAGCATGTTTATTATAAGGAAAAGTTACATTATTCTATAACAGTTACTTATTATAAGCAATAAGAAAGCGCAATGCAAGGATTTATTCGGAGGGGAAGGTTTCCATTTCTTCGTCCGCTTCCTTTTTCCTGTAGACGAGTTTCGCAAGGAGCAGACTTAATCCGTAAAGGAAGATAAGTACGCCGGCAACTATTGACTGGTTTATCGGATCAGGTGTGGGGGTGATAATGGCTGCCAGGATAAAAGAAATGATTATGGCTCCTCTCCATTTACTGGCAAGCCACTGGGGTTTGATGATACCGATTCGTGCCAGGAAAGTGATAAGTACCGGTAACTCAAATACCAGTCCTGATACAAGCAGCATTCTGGTTACGATATTGACATAGTCGCTGAACATAGGCTGGGGAGTAACAAGATCGGCACCCCAGCTGAGAAGAAAGTTTGTGATATTAGGTATCATGATGAAATAGGCGAACACTACACCACCGATGAACATCAGGGCTATCCACGGCAGAACGATATAGACATATTTTCTTTCGCTACGGGTTAGTGCTGGAGAAACGAACATGAGAAGCTCGTAGGTAAGGTAAGGCATTGCCAGGATCGCTCCGGCTACAAGAGATATTCTCATAGTAGTCCCGAACATTTCTGTCATCTTGATGGCCTGGAGGGTAATACCTTCAGGGGCCGGGTAGAGAAGAATCTCAACTAATCTCTCCCAGAAGACGAAGGCAACAATGATCATAATGATAAGGACGACGACACTCCTTATAAGGCGTTTTCGCATTTCGCTGAAATGCCCGAGTATCGAGAGATTTTTTTCGCTGTCACTCATTATGGATTCTTTTCGGATTTCTTTTTGTCATCGACAGCTGGTTCCACTTTCTTCACGGTTTTCTCTTGGCTGCCGGTAGATGAACTGGTCTTCTTTTCTTCAAGTTCCATTTCTTTCCTGACCTGAGTCGTCAGGTCGAAACTCATTTTTTTCATGGCACTCATGAACTTTCCAAGATTTCGGGCAATCTCAGGTATCTTGCCTGGTCCCCAGATTATCAGGGCAACCACAAGTACCAGCAATATTTCCATAATACCCATGTCTAGAAAGTTCATTATTCGGCTTCCTGAAATGTGTTACTGCTCAATTATAGGTAGTCGAGGTACAATTATCAATTCCGAATTGCCTGTGGAGTTTACATAAAGAGAAACAGCAACCAGTATAAAGCGCTATTATCGAATAAATACATGATGGGGAATAATGTACATCAATCTAAGAAGTACCCGGTTCGTAGCCTTCTTCACGAGCTTGATTATCGATGTTAATAGTAAGGATTCGTTCAATGGGGAATAGTATTTTGTCTTCCGTAGCTCTCATGTCAATAGCCTTAATATATTTTCGGCATTCTTCGCAAACATAGAGTCGATAAATACTGTCATCATCGGTAAAATACCCCAACTTCGACTGGTCATTATTCTTACAGTAGGGGCACTCGAACCGTTTGTAAAGCCATTCTGTATCGCACCTGGAACAAACAAGCCATCTTGCTCCTTCTTTTTCCTCAAGAAATGCAATGTCTGCCAGACCACCGCATACGGGGCATATATTTTGTTTCCATTTTTCCTGCTGAACGAATCCAGATAATGCGCTAGCATAACGCACAAGAGTGGGTTTAATGGTTGCGTGGATAATAGCATCCACAAGGAGGAGTTCGTCGGCATCATCTGTTGCGAGTGATGACGGGGGAGGTGACTTTTTGTACCATGCTTTAACAAGATTCCTTGGTATTGTATTCCGTTTATTTAAGCTGTTGGGAATCTCACCGAACAGATCCGAGTAGTGAGAAAAAAGTTCTATAACCTGTGTAAAGAGGTTGTTTACTATATCCCAGTTGAAGGCGATCTCATTATAAGTAATGAGCGGCCGCCCATGGGCAAGCCGCTCATTTATCACCTGTTTTTTTATATCAGGATTTACTTTTCCTATTTGTTGTTCAGCCTTTGACTGGAGATTCAGTAAGCCCTGATAAAAATCTAGCAGTCTAGAAGGTAGGCCTATTTTCTTTCCCTTTTCATCAAGTTGTCTTAGTGTTCCGTTCCCTCTACCTTCCGTCACCTGTTTCTCCCTTCCTTTAACTACATCTGACCGCCGATAGTTATTATGGCTCTGAGTACCAGACCACCCAGCACAACGCATACAGATGAAGCTATGATAGCGCGGGATACACTCTTGGTGGCAATACCTTTACCCCAGTTTGCAATCTCCAGTCCCAGAGGGATAAGGAGAGCCAGGAGTACTACGCCTACCCAGAATGGTGCTGCTAGTACGCCTGTTGTAAGTAATCCGAGTGCATCACCTGCCCCACTCATTGAGGAAACTGCAAGCCATATAGCGTAACCGATTAATGTGAGAAGTTCGATGACTATAACGACTACGTCCATTTCGGCAAGCTTCTCGATAACTTTCTCAGGGATGGTCCAATCCGATGAACCGTACAGGGTGTTCATGGTCATTCTTAGTTCGACCATATTACCTTTGCTTATCGCATTCGATGCAATCGATGTTATAATCAGCAGAGCCACGCCGGTCGAGACTGCGGAAGCTACGAATAATGCTGGAAGGAGTATCGTGCTTGACCACATCGGTTGATTACTGACGGACAACAGCACACCAGTGTACGCGATCAACAGCACGGACAGTACGACATTCACCGGTTTCAGTATTCCTGCAAGTTTTAGAAGTCCATCGACTCTACCGGGCATTTTATTTGAAAGCCACCAGATCATTATAAGGACAACTGCGATAATTACCCATAAAAGCAGTATCCAGGTCCCGGCGGACATTGGTGTCGCCAGGTTGAACTGTGTGAACAGGTGCCAGAACCTGAGTGGGGCACCAAGATCAATAATAAGGAGCAGCACACCGATAATCGCCATCGGTACACCGAGGTATGTTGCCAACCGGAGTAGATTATTGTCCGTTGCTTTCGTATATCGCTCGATAAGGTAAGCAGCGAAATATCCGCCACCAGCCATACCGGCCAGCCATAAATAAAACCAGATGGGTGGAGCCCAAGCCATTATGCACCTCCTTGTACTTTCTGTTTTCTCCTGAATAATAACCACAAAGGTACGGCTGCGACTACACCGGCGGCGACAGCGCCACTCACCCAATGAGCCCATGTGGTGTTGGTCGCCAGAACAGGATCGTCAGGGAGTCCCATTTCCGATGGAGCTTCAGTGAGAACATAAAGTGTATGAAGTCCTCCCAGCTCATTTTCGCCGTACAGATTAGCATTAGGGTACCCCATTGTTTTGAGAGTTTGCACCTTCTGTTTTGCCATCGCTATCAATTCATCGCGTTCCCCGAATTGAATCGTGTTTGTCGGGCATGCTTTTGCACAGGCTGGTTCAAGACCATTACTGATGCGGTCGATACAGAACCTGCATTTACGGGCAGTACCTTCACCTTCTTCATCCTTGTGAGGAACACCATAAGGACACGCCTGTACACAGTACCCGCATCCGATGCACCAGTCCTGGTCGATAATAACCACTTCGCCGTTATGTGAGATTGCTCCGGTCGGACAAACCTTTTCACAGCTCGCATCGGTACAGTGCATACAGGTATGTGCTCTGAACAGCCATTCGCCAGGTTTTTCTCTGAATTCCACCTTTATCCAGGTAGTACCTGATAGCTCCGGTGGATTTTCGTAGGTACCTCTCTGGGTTGTATGTTCAGCAGGCAAGTCATTCCATTGCTTACAGGCGACCTGACAACCGCGGCAAGCTGTGCATTTTGAAGTATCTATCAATCTTGCTTTAGACATTTATTTACTCCTTAGTTATTCTGATTGTTTCTACGATCACGCTTTTTTCACGTTGCACAAGAATGCCTTGTACTCAGGGATCATTGTATTGGCATCACCGACATGTGGGGTCAATACATTGGCACTGTCACCTGTCGATAGTCCTGTGTAGCCCCAGTGCCAGGGCATACCGATCTGGTGTACAACCTTGCCGTTCATCTGGAATGGTTTAAAGCGCTGGGTTACGAGAGTTACCGCTTCAACTTTGCCTCTGGCTGTTTCCACGATGGCTTTCTCTCCGTTCTCGATACCTTTTTCTGCAGCCAGCTCCTCACTCATTTCGATGAACATTTCGGGCTGTAGCTCGACCAACCAGGGCAGGTTTCTGGTTAACTGGCCTGCCTGCCAGTGTTCGACAACGCGGTAGGTAGTACAGACGATGGGATATTTATCCGCGGTACCTTTGTAGTCCATCTCGGAATTCCAGATTTTAAAGGTGGGATTATTCTGGGTTCTAGACATTGCATTTTCAACCGGACTCTCCCAGGGTTCGTAATGCTCAGGGAAGGGACCGTCTACGCGACCGGGGCCGAAGATATGCGCATGTCCTTCACTCTGCATGATAAATGGATATTTCGTAGCCGCTGGATCGACTGCCATTGGCGGCCAACCTCCATCAGGTACATCACCGGTCCATTTGCCGTCTTTCCACCAGATAACTGGATGCTCTTTATCCCAGGGGTCTCCATTGAGGTCGACCGATGCGCGGTTATAGATGATCCTTCGGTTCACCGGCCAGCACCAGGCCCACTTCGGATAAAGTCCGACATTGTACATACCCGGATCGGTATCCCTTCGAGTGGATCTGTTGCCGGGGATGGGGGCATTCGGTTCCATGTCAGGCTCAACATAGCTATTGCAGTAGAGCCAGTTGCCAGAACTGGTTGTCCCGTCATCTTTAAGAGCGGTGAAGCTGTTCAGCAGCTTGCCGGTAGCCAGGTCGTAGCCATTGATTTCCTTGGCTACATCGCGGGGGCTCGGGTGTTCGCCGTAATTCCAGGCAAGGTCGGTAATAGCCTCGGAGTGAGGTCCCCCCTCGGACCTGTAGAGTTCTTTAAGTTTCATGACAAGCTGGTTGATTATCCAGAGGTCTTCCATGGCTTCTCCCGGAGGATTCAGGGCTTTATAACGCCACTGCATCCAGCGTCCGCTGTTAGTGACACTGCCTTCTTTTTCGAAAGAGACCGCAGCGGGAAGCAGGAATACCTCAGTATCGATATCTTGAGGATTAACACCTGGTCGTTTCCAGAAAGCGGCTGTTTCCGTCTCCCATAGGTCGACGGCAACCAGCCAGTCGAGTTTATCAAGGGCTTTGCGTTCCATATTTGAGTTGGGTCCGCAGACCGCAGGATTCTGTCCCCAGACCATTAGTCCTTTGATCGTGCCGGCATACATGTCTTCGAAAAGACCTATCCAGGAGTAATCATTATAGGGTTTGGTGGTTTTGGGGAGGTAGTTGAAAGCAAAATCGTTATCCTGCTTGGCGGCGTCGCCATACCATGCCTTAAGCAGGGATACGATATATTTCGGATAGTTCTGCCACCAGTTGGCGCTATTTGGGTCGCTGGTAACAGGAGTGACCCGCTTAAGGTAGGATGCCAGGGTGTCATCTTTGTTGATGGGTTGTCCAAGATAACCAGGGAGAATGTGGACGAGTAAACACTGATCGGTCGATCCCTGGACATTTGCCTCGCCTCTGAGGGCGTTAATTCCGCCACCGGTAATACCGATATTAGCCAGCAGTAATTGGAGAAGGGCATAAATCCTGACATTCTGCGTTCCATAAGTATGCTGCGTAGTACCCATGGCATACATGATCGTCCCGGCTTTGCCGGCTTTTCCTGTAGCGGCATACGTTCGACAAATCTCCATGAAGACATCCTGGGGAGTGCCACAAATTTCATTTACCTTGGCTGGTGTATACCGTACGTAATGTCGTTTCAGGTGCTGGAATACGCAGTTCGGATCCTGGAGGGTCTTGTCTTTCAAAGGAATACCGTTGGCATCTTTCTGGTATGACCAGGTGGACTTGTCATAACTGCGTGAGGATTCGCTGTACCCGGAAAAAAGGCCGTCAAGATCGACTGCACCCTTGAATCCCGGGTTAATCAGGAACGAGGCATTGGTATATTCTTTCACATATACCATATTATAGTTGGATGGGTTTTGATCCATATCGTTAAGAACGTAGTTTATCATGCCTCCGATAAAGGCTATGTCCGTTCCAGATCTGATAGGAGCGTAAATATCAGCCTTGGATGAAGTACGGGTAAATCTGGGATCGACGCTTATGAGTTTAGCGCCTTTTTCTTTAGCATCTGTGATATGACCAAAAGAAGCCGGGTGGTTTTCGGCAGCGTTACAGCCGATAGCCATTATGCAATCACTGTTTGCGATATCATTCCAGTGATTGGTCATTGCCCCTCTACCGAACGACTCTGCCAGAGCCGCAACTGTAGCGGAGTGTCATATACGGGCGTGATGCTCGATGTAGACCAGGCCGAGGGCTCTCAGCATTTTTACCAGCAGGTAGCATTCTTCATTGTCTAGAGCTGAGCCACCCACCGAAGCAACACCTTCGGTTCGGTTTACCATATATCCCTGATCATCAGTGCTTACCCATGATGCATCACGGGTTTTCTTGATGTTTTGAGATATTTTGTCGATGGCCCAGTCCCAATCCTTTGTTTCCCACTCCGTTCCGCCTGGTTTCCTGTACATAACGTTGGTAAGACGTCGTGCATTGTCTTTACCATCGACAGTTCTAAGTTGGGAAATGGCTTGACCTTTGGCGCATCCACCACCACGGTTAATCGGATGCTCCGGATCTCCTTCGACGTTGATTACTTTTTCGGCATCGGCGGCGACGATAAATCCGCATCCGGACCCGTCATACGGACATATCGTTGTCGTTTCGCCGATCTTTTTCCTTAGAGGTACAGGCTTAATAGCGCTGCTACCTTCTTTTAAGGAACCGGCTCCTCTCAGCAGCACGAGGGCTCCCATCCCTGCGCTGCCGAATTTTAGAAATTCTCTCCGGTTTAACTCCATACGACCTCCTCTTAGTTGTATTTCTTTCTTTGGTATTAGTCTTCCTGAAATCGGGAATTATGGACAAAAAATGAGTCTTTTTCCCCTCAATACGAAAACGTAATGATGTAAAAAGACTCAATCATTTCCAACTCAGTAGTATAACTCAATACGAATCAGCTTGTCAACAACGATCGAGCCTGATTCATAAATTAATCTGATATCGAAAATTTTTAATAAGTGCTTCACATCAGTCTTGGGATATTTTTTACAAATAAAGTTTGTTACAGTATAATTATGGCAAAAGAGGAAGCTGATGAAAGTTATTTTTATTGAAGATGTACCCAATGTAGCAAAATCCGGTCAGATGAAGGATGTTGCTGATGGTTATGCGAGAAATTACCTGATTCCCCGGAAACTTGCCGTATTCGCCAATTCCGGGACGGTCAAGGCTATGGCAGCGAAAATGGAAGCCAGAAAAAAGGCTGACGCCCTGGCAGAAATCGAAATAAAAGATCTAGGCGAATCTCTGAATGGAAAAGAGATTTTTATTGAAGCAAAAAGCGGCGGTAAGGAACGCCTTTATGGATCGGTAACAAATGCTGATATTGCTGTCGAACTGGAAAAAGCAACGGGCTTGGACGTTGATAAGAGAAAGATTAAACTCGTTGAAGCCATTCACCAGCTGGGTACCTATGAAGTGGAAATCAGGCTTAGTAAGGATATAACTCCGAAAATAAAAGTCACGGTAACGGAAAAACCCGCTGAAGAAACAGAATAGTAGTGAATTTTCTATAAGGTTGAAGGAGACGGAACGGGTTGGATATGGAGAAGTTGCCGCCACACGATATTGATGCTGAGGAAGCTGTAATCGGTTCTCTCCTTATCGATGGAGCTGCTATATACAAGATCACCGGGCAGCTTTCCGAATCGGACTATTTTTATGATGAAAGAAATCGAATTCTCTATGATGTTTGCCTTGAACTTAACAGTCGTGACGAAGCCATTAACCAGATAACAGTTGCCCAGGAACTAGACAGACGGGAGAAACTGGAAGAGTGCGGTGGAGCCGCCTATCTTAGCCATCTTGTATCCATCGTACCGACATCTCTGGATATAGAGCATTATGCTCAGATAGTATACCGTCTTTCTATCAGCCGCCGGTTAATCGAAGCTGCTCAACATATTGAATCTATTGGTTTTGATGTCGATCCTGATGTTGAAAACAGCCTGAACCGGGCTGAAGATGTTCTCTTTAGCCTGAGACATGGACAAACCTCAGGTGATTTTGTCCATATCCGGTCGGTGTTAGATAAGTATTTTGAAGCTCCAATTTCCACAGAAGATGAACCTGGCGAACCTATTTCCCGAGTCAGGACTTATTACACTGGTCTTGATGAATTTCTTGGCGGTTTCCAGCCGTCGGATCTGATCATAATTGCTGGTAGGCCCAGTATGGGAAAAACCAGCCTTGTTTTAAACATGGCAAGGAACGCTGCGATAGAGCAGGGAGCAAGCGTCGCTTTTTTCAGTTTAGAGATGGCAAGAGAACCCCTGGTGATGCGTTTACTGGCGAGTGAGGCTGACGTTAATCTAAATCACGTCCGACTCGGTTTGCATTCGGAAGCGGAGGAGAAGAGGATTATGGATGCAACCGGTATCCTTTCCGAAGCGTCGATTTATATAAATGATAATCCACGTCTGAGGGTAGGAGAGTTAAGAAGTCGAGCAAGGAGATTATACTATGAACATGGTCTTGATCTTCTGATTATAGATCATCTTGGTTTGATGGATGGACAGATACGCGATCGTGTTCAGGAAATAAGTTTTATCTCACGCTCATTGAAAGCAGTGGCAAGGGAATTGAAGATCCCTGTGATAGCGATCTCTCAACTGAGTCGTGCATCGGAGTGGAGAGCCTCACATCGTCCACAATTGTCAGATCTTCGAGATAGCGGGAGCATTGAACAGGATGCTGATGTCGTGATGTTTATCTATCGTGATGAGTATTATTACAGCCGTGAAGAGTGGGATAACCAGTATCCCGATAGGGATTACCCAGAAGGTATTGCGGATATAATCATTGCCAAGCATCGGAACGGACCTGTCGGCACGGTGAACCTTCGTTTCGTTCCCAGACTTTCGAAATTTGAAAATCTGCCAAACCAGGAACCGAGTATGCTATGAAACAGTTCGAAGGTTTTCCTGCCAGAATGCAGTTTACTCCGATACCTAATTTGTTTATCAGCAAACTCTTACCCCAGATAGAAGACATCAATGAGCTGAAAGTGACCCTCCACATTTTTCGGGCTGTCTATGGTAAACGAGGATATCCGCGTTTTGTTACCTTCGAGAATTTACTTTCTGATCCCGGTCTTGTAAAGAGTCTGGATGGAAAAAGTGAGGAATCCGAAAAAATGTTATCAAGTGCTCTTAATCAGGCTGTAAAACGCGGAACGATATTACGACTTGAACTTGTCCGTGATGGAAACCCCGAGGAGTTGTACTTTATAAATACAGAAAATGATAAAAGAGCGCTGGAGAAAATAGGAAATGGGGAGATCGTGTTGGAAGGTCTTAAACCTGGAAAAAGAACTCGTGCCAGAGAAACCGAGACTCCTCCGGATATATTCACACTCTATGAAGAAAATATTGGTATGCTCAATCCTTTAATAGCTGAATGGCTTAAAGAAGCAGAAAATCTGTATCCTGAATCATGGATCAGAGATGCGATAAAGGAAGCCGTCAGCCTGAACAAGAGGAACTGGCGGTATATAGACAGGATCCTGGAAAACTGGTCTGCAGAAGGCAGGGGTGATGGAACACATAAGCGAGGTTCTGAAACAGACCCGGACAAATATATCAAGGGTAAATACGGACACATCGTCAGACGCTGAAGAAGATACTGATTTGCGTTCTCTATGTCCTGTATGTAAAGGGGCTAGGTTCGTCCATCCTCTTCTTCGGTCGGGAAAACCGGACTACAGTCAGGTAGTACCCTGTACCTGCACCAGGCAGGAGGCAGATGCCGAGCGGAAAGCCCAGTTACAGCGATACAGTAATCTGGGTAATCTAGGCAGTGTCAGCTTTAATGTACTGAATAAAGAGGGAATGAGAGATAATCCCTCAGACCGGGAACAATACGGAAAAGCTTGCCGGGCAGCAAAAAAATTCGCTGAAAACCCTCAGGGATGGCTGGTATTTACCGGGCCGAGTGGATGTGGGAAGACCTACCTGGCGGCAGCAATAGCCAGTTACCAGATAGAAAACAACGGTCATGTATTTTACATAACAACTCCGGATTTACTCGACCATCTCCGTTCCAGTTTTAATCGCGATAGTGATATGCCTTATGATGAATTCTTTGAACAGGTTAAGAATACACCACTGTTAATATTAGATGATCTCGGAGCACAATCAAGCACTCCATGGGCAAAAGAAAAACTCGAGCAGCTTATCAGCCACCGTTATAGCAATCAAATTCCTACGGTAATTGTAGTAATAGGGGCTATCGATGAATTGGATGATAGAATACATACGCGGTTAGTCAGTTCTCCGTTGTATCAGGTTTGTTCTTTTAACAGTAAATCACCGTTACTTGTTTACGAATGGCAGCAGCAATATAAACTTCAAAAAGAGATGACTTTCGAAAATTTCGATCTTAGGAGAGATTTACCGGAAGATCAACAGGATAATCTTGAGAAAATAGTAACGATGTCGCGAGCATATGCAGAAAATCCCGTAGGTTGGTTCGTATTGCTTGGAGTGAACGGATGTGGAAAGACACATCTTGCTGCCGCTATCGTAAATTATAGATACCAACAAAAACAACCGGCTATGTTTATCGTAGTTCCGGATTTTCTCGACCATCTCCGCTCGACTTTCAGTCCTGACAGTCGAATTTCCTATGACCAGCTTTTCGAGAGTGTGAAGAACTCTCCTTTGTTAATCCTTGATGATTTTGGCAGGCAGACAACAACTCCCTGGGCTCAAGAAAAACTTTACCAGGTTATAAATTACCGTTATAATGCTCGCCTTCCTATGGTTGTAACGACAAATTGTTCCTTGGATGAACTTGATACTCCAATAGCGTCCAGGCTGTCTGATCCGGATATAAGTGCTGTTGAAAACATTATCGCCCCTGATTATCGTCCACGAATAGAGTACAGATCAAGCTAAATTTGCGTACTCAAAGTCTTTGGGGTAAAATTACCGTTATCTGGAGACGGAAAGATACCTGAATTATGATTAACCATCCAGTATTGGTGTTAAATCAGACCTATGAACCGCTGAACATCTGCAGGGTAAGGCGGGCGATGGTGCTGGTATACCAGGACAAAGCCGAGATGCTTGAAAACGGTTATGGTACTCTTCATACCATTGACCGTGACCTTCCTGTGCCTTCGGTAATAAAACTCTCCAGGCTTATAAAACGTCCACACCAGCTTGAAAGAAAACTTACACGTATGGAGATCTTTCGCAGGGATAATTATACCTGCCAGTATTGTGGAAAGGTAACCCGGAACCTGACTCTTGACCATGTCATTCCCAGATCCCGTAACGGACAGCATACCTGGGAAAATGTTGTCAGTGCCTGTGTACCACGTAACAGGATTAAAGCAGGGAGAACTCCCGAAGAGGCAGGCATGAAACTTCGAACCAAACCATCCAAACCTCATCCTAGTGGTCTGTTCTTTATCCCATCGCACTATTCTGGGATACGGACTGAATGGGAAAAATACTTGCCTCAGTTAAAAGCTAAATAAGACGGAGAAATCCTTGGCCTCTGCTAGAAACATAACTGATTAGGCTTGTGAACCCATCACTCTTCTTCTGCAGGAGCATACGGAGGTTCGTTGATAAGTCTGGCCAGGATGTCATACCAGGTATAATCAACCAGTGCTATATCGGTTGTACTTGGTGCTTGTACGTAATAAAAAGCTCCGTTGGGTGTTGCGTCACCTACATTGATATTCATTTCTTTCCCGTCTGAAAGGACGAGAGAGATTCTTAGATTCGGTTCGATTAACCCGAATTCTCTCAGCTTTTCAGGTGTAGCATCTTCGGCTATAACTCTACCAGCCCCGGGTCCGCTTAAAAGCAATGGTATACCTCCACCCCAGCGTTTGCTGTCCACTGGTGTATTTTCTTCGTCGTCGAAATACCAGGGGAATTCGTCTTCTTTAGATATTTTTATGAAAGATTGAGACTTGCCTTCACGGGGAAGCTCGAGGGTGATATGATCGATGTCTTCCATTTCGATCATCCAGACAAATTCCTGGACATCAGGAGTTTCCGGAGGTACTGGCATATTGAGAAAGTAGAACAGTCCTCCTGTAATCAGGAGAATGATAAACAATATAAGGATATTCTGGGTTTTCAAGAAGTATCCTCCCGAGAATCGGTTCTCCGAATTATCTTCGACGCCACCATATAATGGTACCTGCGACCAGTACCAGCAACGGAAGAAGGCCGATGCTGGATACACGGATGAATGTTTCTTCTTCCTCTGTTATTACCAGGCTGCGGTACGGAAGTACTTTACGCTCTATCTTGATAAGTTCTTCACCAGCAGTGATGTACTCAAACATATAGAGGAACTGGTATATGTTATCGGCATTGTAAACGTGTTGATTCGAGGCAAAGTCCGAATCACCGATAACTATTATCTTGGTGAACTTGGTACCTTCAGGGATGGTTCCGTCTTCATTAAGCTCTTCTTCCGGAGGTAGGATAGCTACTAATACTCCTAATAACCTGTTCCCTAACTTTTCTGTTTCTCTGTTAAATACTGGTTCGGTCGTCGGATCGAATTCCACTTCGACCCAGCTCGTTAAACTCGTATAGAAAAGAGGTAACATCATGACTTCATCTGGTGGTTCTTCTACCGAGTCGAGGGATACAGCTCCAGGATAGTACGTTTCGGCTATTCCGTAGAGGGTATCGAAGGCATTTTGAGTTCTCGGTATAATCGGAATATTGGGCGTGGAAAAATACGCGGATTGATCGATGACCGTCCCTTCTTCGATGTTAATCCAGTATTCACTGATAAATTCTTTCATATCATCGGTAGTTCCAGGATTGATCAGTATGATCAACCAGCCTCTGTTATCAAGATAATCCCGTATCATGTTATATTCAGGCACACTGAGTGGATTCTGAGGAGCTGCGATCACCAGTACCGTGCAATCTACAGGAATTTCCCCGACAGCCATGAGGTCAAGGGTTTCTACTTTATATAAAACGTCCTGTAACGCTTTTGCTGCGAAATAATATTGACCTGTTGGCTCAATGCTCTCTTCCCCGTGTCCGGCGAGGAAATATACCTTCTTTTGTACGATACCAGTTACCTCGAGGATTGCTGAGGTAAACGGGTTCTCCATCTCGATACCGGCTGGTTGCCCTCCGCTGAATATCAGCATATCCTCCGGAGTCACAATTCGCCGACCGATCTCGCTTTCAAACACGACCGACTGGTAGGAGTTAACCCCAATACCGTACTTCCGAGCTGTCTCCGGTTGTTCATCAGGATCTATTTCCGTGACTGTCAGTAAATCGGTATAGTTCTGATATTCAGAGAGTAAATTCGTTACAAGTGTAGGTAGACCTAATCCCCAGACGTCCTGGGGAGGCGAAAAGAAAATCGCTTCAACAGGTGTGGACATCTCAGCCAGCATATCTTTTGTCTGAGAGGTCAGCGTAAATTGTGCCAGCTCAGTGATGTCGTATCGCTTGTTATACTGGAAGCTGATTGCATTGACCAGTACGATAATACCGATGAAGACAAATACCATAACGGTGTTGCCGGTACTGAACCTGCCGCGTCTTCCTGTAACTGCTCCTTTTACTGCCCTGAAATCGATAATAGCTGCGGTTATCAACAGGAGAACGCCAAGAGCCAGGATTATCCAGGAGGCAAGCCGAAGGCTCTCGACGGCTAAAAGGAGGATAAAGCCTATGAGGAGTGCTGCCAGACCGAATCCTGCGATTGTTCCTGCGTATTTATAGATTGGAGGCGTTGTGCGCATTTAGCTATACCTGCTGGTTTCAATTGATCTAATTGCCAGGAAGAGGAATAACGCAGTGATACTGATATAGTACACGATTCCTTTCGTGTCGATGAATCCAGAAAGGAAATCAGGATAGTAATACTGCAGTGAAAAATACTGGATTACATTACCCAATGCCTCGGGGAGATACCCGGCTGCAACTCCTATATACCAGAGACCGAAAAGGATTCCTCCTGCAACGACAGCCGAAACTATCTGGTTGGAGGAAAGCGTTGAGGCGAATATCCCTACTGCAAGGCATGTCATTCCTAACAGAAACATGCCGATATAGCCTGAAATTATCGGTCCCGGATCCGGATCTCCATAGATTTCAAGCAGGATCGGGTAGAGTACGGTGAGTCCAATCATGATTGCAAGCATTCCTAAACTACCCAGAAACTTACCAAGTACTAATTCGCTGTCTCTTATAGGTGAGGTAAGTAGCAGTTCAAGAGTACCGAGCTTTCTCTCCTCGGAAATCAATCTCATCGTGATGACAGCCGTCATCAGTAACAGTACCAGACTACCCCAGTTTAAAAACCCACTAATGCTGGTCTCATAATATGCTGCTGAGCTCAATACACTGAAGAAAAGACCGGCAAGAGCCAGGAATATACAGATAACTATATATGCCATCGGCGATGTCAAATATGCTTTGAGCTCTCTCTGAGCTATGGTCAGCGTATTTTTCACCGTTCTTCTTCCTCTTCTTCTTCCGTAGTTAGTTTCAGGAATACATCTTCGAGACTCATTTCGAGGGATTCCATCGAAAGCAGTGTCCAGCCGCCTTTTATAATCGTTTCCGTTATCTTGCTTCTCAAGTCCTGGTTTACCGGGTATTCCGCGATGTGATGGCGTTCGTCGATCATTTTTACACTGGTGATACCCCTGATCTGTCGTAAACTCTTTGTTACATCGTCTGCTGGTCCCTGTACTTCAAGACGTATCCGCTTTGACGTTCCTACCATTGATGAGAGGTTTTCGATCTTGTCTTCGGCTATGATTTTCCCTTCATGGATAATGATGACCCTGTCACAGGTCATACTTACTTCTGGAAGTATATGGGTTGAAAGAAGTATTGTGCTGGTTTTGCCGAGTTCTTTGATCAACTGCCGTGTCATTGCTACCTGTATGGGATCGATACCTACAGTAGGTTCATCTAAAATAAGTACATCGGGTTCGTGAATAATTGCTTGACCTACTCCCACACGCTGTCTGAATCCTTTCGAAAGCTTGCCGATATATACATCCCTGTATTCTTCCAGGTGACAGGTTTCGACTACATCATTTACTCTCTTTTTAATCCTTTCTTTATCGAGTCCTCTGAGCTTAGCCCAAAATTCCAGGTAGGAACGGACAGTCATATCGGTGTACAGGGGAACTGATTCGGCAAAGTACCCTATATGCTGTCGTGCTTCAAGAGAATCGGTCAACACACTTTTACCGGCAATCCATGCCTCCCCACGGGTAGGGGCAAGAAATCCGGTCAGTATTCGCATCGTGGTGGTTTTACCGGCGGCATTGGGACCCAGGAAACCGACAATTTCTCCCTTTTCAACGTTGAAACTGATGTTATCGAGTGCTAGCCGTTTATTATAATATTTTGTAAGATTTCTTACTCTAATCATTGTACTGTCTGATTTTATCGTTATTTTAACCTATTTGTCACCAATAAGTTTCTGCAATTGCCAGTTTATCCATGCATAGGTCTCTGAATCAAATCCGTTTTTTATACCATGATATTTAATTTCATGTTCGGAATACATTTGTGAGATCCATTGATCAAAGGCTATATCATGGACAGTATCCATATACTTCTCATCTATTTCACGTGAATCTGTTTTTTCTGATACCATCATTAGATAATAATTAATGTATGAAGGTGAGCTTGGATCAGGTACCGAAATGTCATAATAAGCTAATGGTTCACTGATTACACCGATATCAAGCTCAAATATTACATCATCATACCGCGAATCGTATAGTACATCTCTTGGTACCCATCCAATGTCACCCCCGTTTTCTCTCGAAGTTGCGTCAAGAGATATCTCTCGTGCCAGGTCAGCAAAACTCTCACCTGCCACTAATCGTGCCCTCGTTTCTTCAGCTTGCTCTTCTGTATCAGTGAGAATTACATGAAGACGTACCTGTTCGGCGGTGTTAGGAGTAGCATCGGCGATTATCTCATAGAAAAACTCTCCGATGAGCTGGGTAGCCACTATGTCGCGATATTCAACATCTGATAATTTAGTGTCGTTAAGACGTTGCCTGAACCATTCTTTAAACTCGCTTTGGGTTATCGGGTCATCTTCACCGCTGGCCATCTCAATCAGTTTATTTTCAACCGCTTCCGGGCTTATCTCTATGCCTACTGCTTCTGCTTCTTTCTTAAGTACCATTTCCTTGGTAATGTTTGTCAAAGCACCCATTGGATCTGATCCGGAAGCAAAGCATCTCCTGACAAAATAATCCATGCTAACAAGTTCACCATCTACCGATATTACGTCTATTCGAAGGTATTTCTGGTCTTCACTGAAATAATGGTTGACTCCAATAATAACAGCGATGATTAAAACGAAGATAATAGAAACAGTGATGATAATGCGTCTGCTGCTCCAGACGTTCTCTACTGCCTGGGCTTCTGCTACCCGTCTTTGAGTTTCTCTTTCGATTCTTCTTCGCTTTGCTTTAGACATAATTACCTTAAATTAAAGCAATACCGGATTGTTGTGGCGGCAGGTAGAGACATAAAAAATGATGGTAAAAAGCTGCTGCTTTCTCCATCCAGCCAGATTACACCGCTTTATCAGATTCTAACAGTCTATACCCGGTGACAAGCAACCCAGTGATCGTTTCCTATATCCCGGAATTCAGGAGTCTGTTCTCTACATACGTCTAATGCCATATGGCATCTGGGATGGAAATTACAACCGGGAGGGGGATTTACGGGTCTGGGTACATCACCCGTTAATAAAACACGCTTTCGCTGACGGTCAACTGCAGGATCCGGTATAGGCACAGCTGATAGCAGAGCTTGAGTGTAAGGATGGAGTGGGTTGTCATAAAGCTCGTCACTATTGGTGATTTCCACAATCTTCCCCAAGTACATGACCGCCACCCGGTCACTAATATGACGGACTACGGAAAGATCGTGAGCTATAAAAAGGTATGTCAGGTTCATTTCTTCACGTAGCCTGATTAACAATGTTATAATCTGCGTCTGAATCGATACATCCAAAGCAGATACGGGTTCGTCACATATTATAAGCTCAGGTCTTGTTGCCAGAGCTCGTGCGATCCCGACACGCTGCCTTTGACCTCCGCTGAACTCATGGGGATACCGGTCTGCCATGTAGGGTTCAAGCTGAACGAGTCTTAACAATTCGGCGACCTGCTCGGTATACTCTTTCCCTTTTTTTACCAGATTATGAACGAGCATTGGTTCGCCTATAAGACTACCGGCATTCATACGAGGATCGAGTGAAGCATAGGGGTCTTGGAATATCAACTGCATATCCCTTCGAGCTCGGCGCAGCGTATTACCCTTCATTTTCGTGAGATCTTTGCCACTGAAAGTGATTTTACCGCCAGTAATCTTGTATAACTGTAATATACAGCGTCCGGTGGTAGTCTTGCCGCATCCACTTTCTCCTACCAGCCCGAGTGTTTCTCCTTTTCTAATAGTAAAACTTACCCCGTCGATTGCCTTTACGTCGCCTACCTTTCTTCTCATGACACCGGCGAGTACCGGGAAATACATATACAGATTTTCGATTTCAACTAAATTCTCAGTATTTGTTGCCATTAGTCTTCTTCTTCCCTCTTAAATAACTCGACCTCATTTCTTCTAAAACAGGCGGATAAATGATTTTCTCCTACTTCTTCAAGTTCAGGTCTTTCAGTATGACATCTATCGAGAGCATATTTACATCTAGGAGAGAATGCACAGCCTTCAGGAAGATGGGCCAGGTGAGGTGGTAAACCATCGATTACGTATAATTTTCGGTCTCGGGGTAGATCAAGTCTTGGAACTGACCTGATTAAACCCATGGTATAAGGGTGCCTGGATGCACCGTAAATCTCGTCTGTTGGTCCTGACTCAACAAGCCTGCCTGCGTACATAACATTGACCCGGTCAACATACCGAGCTACGACACCAAGATTATGTGTGATCAAAATCACTGCGGTGCCATATTGGCTTCGTAAGTTATCGATTAACTCAAGGAGTTGGGCTTGAACCGTAACGTCAAGTGATGTTGTCGGCTCATCTGCTATGATCAGGTCAGGATTGCATGCGAGAGCCATAGCCATCATAATACGCTGCTGCATGCCACCGCTGAACTGGTATGGATAATCTTCAGCTCGCCTTTCTGCATCCGGAATACCCACGAGTTTAATGAGTTTAACAGCCTCTTCGTATCCTTCATGCCTGCTTATCCCGCGGTGCAGTTCAAGCGATTCAGCCAATTGAAGTCTAACGGAAAGTACGGGGTTTAACGAGGTAGTAGGTTCCTGGAATATCATTGCGATTTGAGCACCCCTGACCTTTCGAAGCTCTTCATCCGTGGCTCTGAGCAGGTCTTTACCTTTGAACAATACCTTTCCACCGACTATTATTCCAGGAGGATAGGGAATAAGCTGGAGGATGGACATTGCGCTTACACTTTTTCCGCAGGCGCTTTCACCTACCAGTCCTAGTGATTCGCCTTTGTTTACGTAGTAACTAACGCCGTCAACCGCTCTGACCTCTCCCTCTTCCGTGTAGAAGTAAGTCTTGAGGTTTTCGATTTCGATTACTTTCTCTGCGATCTCAAATCACCTCGTTTCTTTAACATTAACTAATACTCAAATGAGTTTAGCTTCTTAATGATGCACGTTGCTTTTCAGCTTCGGCTTTCTTCTTTTCTACCAGTTTCTCAAGTTTCTCCTGATTTCCGGCCAGTCCACCGAATCGTCCCAGACCACCTCTCAACCTTGGATCGAATAAGTCTCTCACAGCGTCACCCAGCATGTTCACACCGTAGACAACGACTGCCAATGCCACCCCTGGCCATAGAGCCATCCAGGGAGCTTGGAGCATATATTGGCGTCCGGTGCCGCTGAGCATTCCTCCCCAGCTCGGGACGGGAGGTGGGATACCGAAGCCAAGGAAGCTGAGCGATGCTTCGGCAAGTATGAATCCACCAAGACCGGTAGAAAAACCGATTATCATAATTGGTAGAATATTCGGTAATACGTGACGCATCAGAATGGTCCATGTCGGCACGCCGATTGCTCTGGCCGCTTCGAAATACACGTCTTCTTTAATGCGTATAACGGCACTTCTTGATACTCTCGAACCGCCGCCAAGCCCCATCGATACGCCGAGAACTATAATAACCTGCATAAGACCAGGGCCGAGAATCGACATGACAATAAGGTAGAGTACCAGCGGGGGGAAACACATCCAGGCATCGACAAACCTCTGGACGGTCATATCATACTTGCCGCCGAGAAACCCGGAAATGGCTCCAACCAGGAAACTTACGGTAGAACTGATAGCCGAACCTGCAAGCGCGACTATCATAGAGATCCTAGCTCCAAAAATAATTCGGCTTAACAGATCTCTTCCAAGGTTGTCACATCCAAGTAGGTGATTAATCGTAGGTCCGTCAAGACGGTCTGAGAGGATGATTTCATTATATCCGTAAGGTGCCAGCCACTCCGAAAAGATACCTGCCAGGAGCAGCGTAATAACGATAATAAGACCTACCAGACCAAGTGGTTTTTCCTTAATCAGCCTTATAAAGAAATCCACTATTGCATTACGCCGTTTGCGTACGTCCGCCGATTGTATGCCCTGGGCCGTAGCTGCCATTATTTATATACTCCTATCGATACTGTACCCTGGGGTCCATCCAGGCGTAAGTAATATCAGTCAGTAGATTACAAAGTAGTACCGTCGTGGCCATAACTAGGTTAATGCCGGATATGATTGGATAATCACGCTGCGTGAGTGCTTCGAAGGTAAGTCGCCCTACACCCGGCAGACAGAATATCTGCTCCATGATGACAGAACCGGCAATTAAACTCGGAAGCATCATACCAGCGATAGTAACAACCGGCATTAACGCATTCTTGAGGGCGTGCCTGATGATAACGGTTCTCTCGTTCAGACCTTTTGACCATGCTGTCCTGATATAGTCCTGTCTCATAACTTCCAGCACCATGGTCCTGACCATCCTCATAAGACCGCCGGACATTTGAGTGCCCATGAGAAATCCCGGGAGCAGGAACTGTAACAGGTTCCCTCCCGGATTTTCCAGAAATGGTATATATTCGAGGGATGGTGTCCACCCCCAAATTATCGAAGGATAGACAATAACCATCGTCGCCAGCCAGAAACCGGGGACAGAGAGCATTACGATAGCAAAACTACGACCTAGATAGTCCCAAGCTGTATCCTGCCTGAGTGCTGAGTATATACCTATCGGCATCGCGAGAGCCCAGCCTGTTATCATGGCTATCAGACCGAGTTCAATTGAAATTGGTAACCTTTCAAGGAGTTCTGTAAGGACCGGTTTGTTCTTCCACAATGATTCTCCAAGAAATCCCTGGACAACACCCAGGAACTTATCTTCCTGAAGGGGATTTGGTATAAATCCCATCCATATTGCATATTGCTTCAATAGGGGCTGGTCAAGTCCCATCGCTTGCCGGAGATATTCCGCTGTTAACTCAGCCCCCATACCCGATTGCTCGGACATCTGGGCAAGCATCATATCGATAACATCACCGGGAACGAAACGAACTAAAAGAAATACCAGAATAGTGATAAGAAAGAGTGTTGGTATAATCAAGAAGAGCCTTCTGATTACGTAAGCGCGCATTTTGTCCCTTTCATTGACGGCAGTATATATTTAGCACTGCAAAGTATTTTAGGATGCTGCTATTATATAAATCCCATAACCCTTAACCACGTTGTTTATGACTTATATCATAGCAATTTACCGTTTGTCAATAAATTACTTATTTTATTTTTCTGGTGATATTTTATTGACTTTCTAAGTTTAATAGAAACTTATAACATACCGATTTTCCGGTTGTCAAGCATTATTTTTATACCTGAAAAAGTAACATACTTCATCAATTTGTTAAGATTATTCTGTGTTTGGAAATGGGTGAAAAGCGTCCTGTATATTCGGTATAATGTTTATTCGGTATAATTTGGAATCCAAGACTGTTGAAGTTAAGGAGTGATAGACGTATGGTTAAGTCGATAGTTGTGGCTCGCAGGAAGGCAGGGATGAGTAGAGAAGAATTCAATAAATACTGGGAACACACCCACGGACCATTGGTGGCAAAATCGATACCTGGTCTCCGTAGATATGTTCAAAATCACCTGGTCGATGTTCCCGGATTGGAATATGATGGTGACGGTGTTGTTGAAATGTGGTATGACGATATCGATGCCTATCTGAAATCAATGGAGTATCTCTATTCTGAGAAAGGCAGGCCGCTCATGGAAGATGGGGAAAAGTTTGCTGATATGACAGACGCGAAAGTCTGGATAGTCGAGGAACACGTTATGCTTTAGATAATTCTCTGATTTGAACGTTATTTGTTTCTTAACATATTGTGTGGTATAATCCTGTTGTATCAAGATTACAAACCTGATACCCTTGTAGCTCAAACTGGAAGAGCGTCTCCGAAACAGGGAGGAGGTTGTGGGTTCGAACCCCATCGAGGTACATAACCCAGGCCAGTATCAAATACTGGCCTGTTTTTATTGTAGTATTTTTTTACACCGATGAGGTACAATAGCGGCAACATTAATACTACTCGTTAATACCACTTTGCCATCACTACAAGAAACAAAACTGCATAGTAACAATGGGAGGTGCAGAAATGGCTATTAAGATGACGGAAGAAGAAATATACGAAGAAGCAAGAAAACGCGTAAAAGCGAAAAAAGACTTGTATTCGCATATTGCTATCTATGTGCTAGTAAATGCATTTCTAGTGGTTATTTGGGCTGTTACCAGTGGTGGTTTTCCCTGGTTTGTTTTTCCTCTTGGAGGATGGGGTATAGGTTTGTTTTTTCATATTCTGGACGTTTTTGTTTGGCAGCGAAGATCCGACAGAGAAGCAATTGAGAAAGAAGCTGATAAACTTCGCAAAATGCAATGATTCGTGTCATGAATACATGACAACTGTCTTCTATTCAGTCTAGGATGGAGGTAAATTTACCATGACTTTAAGGAATTATTCTATTCTGGGAAAATTTAATTTCGAATATTCACCTGTGGCTGTAAAATTCCTTCTTAACAAACCAGAGGGAATACAACCGTACAGATCGAGTGCTCCAATATGCAGAATGTTTAAGGAAGCTCAGGAGGGATCACCGTTTTGTGCAGGCAGAGAAAATTTCGCGTGTGTTGATACACTGATTTTGGGATTAGAAGATCCTGATCCGGTGATCGAAAGCGGTCAGATAGGCGCGAAAGAGAGAATATATCAGGAAGCACGAGCAAACGCGAGAATATACGGGTATATACAGCGTATTCCAAAAGATACTGTCAGGTATGTAGCGTTTTCTTCTCTCGATAAATTGTCCTTCTCTCCGGATTTACTTATTTTCACGGCCACTCCTTCTCAAGCAGAAATTATACTAAGGGCTTTGAGTTATTCAACTGGAAAACCTATTACCTCAAAATGTACTCCTGTACTAGTGTGTGGCTGGATTTTTTCATATCCGTATTTGACGGGTGAAATGAACTACGTGGTTACCGGAATAGGCTATGGCATGAAAAACCAGAAACTGTTTCCTGAAGGATTACTTCTGATTTCAGTACCATTCGACTTAATCCCAATGCTGCTGGAAAATCTTCAGGAGATGGAATGGGTGTTGCCGATTACCAGGATGAGTAATGAAGAACGGAGTGAATACTCTGTGAAGGTAATGACTGGAATAAGACAGGAATATGAGAACGGATAAGCTCTTTTATAAGTTGGATCTGTTATTGCAATGAAAAAAGAAGACTGATCAAGATTGCCAGCGTCTTAGACGAATTTCCGATTGATTCAAATTCTGGATTTTTCCTTGAAGCCTTCGAGGTTTCTCTTTCAAGGTTTCTGGCGATATCTGATATCAGTCGGCGAAGTTCTTTCGAATCAGGTTGGTTCTGCATCGCTGCGACTTTCTCGTATATACCGGGTGCTGCTGTTGATTTTAATTGGTTAAGAGCGACGGAAAAACTTATTCCGCGTAAACCTGCGACAACTCCCTGCATGTTCTTTTCATACTCGGCTTTTTGTTTCTCCTCTTCTCGCATCTTCTGGCCTGCATTAGCAGTTTGGCGAGAGAGTCGCCGTAATTCTTCCATACCACTTTCTTTTGGTTTGTCAGTCATATTTGGAGATACCTCTTTTTACCTAGTGTTTCATGAAATATATAGACTATACTTAAACAATTATGTTAATTTTACTCCATATACGTAAGATATTCCAGAGTACAGAGTAAGAGTGTGAATATGCCGTTTCTGGATAACCTGATCTCTAAACATGACTGAGCGTGATCATACCTGAGATCACTCCTTGTTTGTCAGGGGTATAAATCATGGATTTCGGCTAGCACGGACCCTCGATTAATTACGTAGATCGGGATTAACAGAAATACCAGCGAAAACCTATGCTGACAGCGTATTCAACCCGCTTGATGAAATAACTACTGGGGCACTGGTAACCTAGTCTGAAATGAAACGGAGAAACGTATAATCCGCGCTTTCTCCTCATGATATCAATGAATTCAAACGTCTATGCAGTCCCGGTTCACGAGACTTTATTTTTAATATTACAGAATATTATGGCTACGTCACAGATACGGTATTGAGAGATACAAAGCAGTAATGTTTATATTTGTCTATCTTATCTGGTTTGGCACTTGACTATAACGTAACGTAATAGTTTACAATAGAAATCATGGAGCCATTCACGATAAAAACTCTGGCTGATTTTGCGGGTATCAGTGTACGTACCTTGCATTATTATGATGAAATAGGGCTGCTGAAACCTCGATACCGGCATGAAAACGGATACAGATATTACAGTGAGGAGGAGGTAATTCTACTTCAGCAAATACTGTTTTTTCGTGAATTGGGCTTCAGCCTTGATGAAATTAAATCGTTTATCTCAAGGCCTGATTATACCACATTGGAAGCACTGCAACAGCAAAGGAAACTGCTGATTAAAAAGGATGAACGACTTAAAGAACTGATAAATACTGTGGAGAGAACTATGAGTAAGATGGGGAAACAAACAAATATAAAGATCAAAGAATTTTACGGGGGATTTAACGAAGAACGAATTGAGAAGTACCGTGATGAAGTACGACGTCGATGGGGATCAAAGACACTCATCGAAAGTGAGAAGAGGGTTATCGATATAGGTCAGGAGAAATTTATCACACTACAAGCTGAAGGCGGAAAGATCTTTAAAGCTATTATGGAAAATATGTCTGAAGGATACGATGGTAAGTTCGTTCAGGAGAAGATAGCTGAGTGGAGACAGTGGCTTGAGAACTTCCATCACTACTCGGAAGAAGAAATCGTTGAGCTAGGCAGAGCATATAGCCAGCATCCAGATTTTATCAAGTTCTTTCAGCAATACAGCGATGATCTACCGATTTTTTTAACAAGGGCAATAGAATATTATTATATGCATAGAAAATAGATTGTCGTATGATCGGTGATTTATGAAGGACATTTCATTTTCGGTTACTTTTTAAGCTGGTTCCTTGCCCTGCCTTTTTTCTCATCAAGGAGGTGTTGTATTGTCAGGATTGGATGCATAAATATCATCCGGGATCCAGAATATCTCATCACCTTGCGTATTTTCTCTCGCATAATAGGTCTGTAACAGTGAACGGGACATTTTATGCAGGTCGTTTTATCTTCACCGAACGGGCATTTCTGCAACCTCTCCATGGCATAGTCCCGTAATTCCTGACAGTCATCACAGATATTTGGTGATTCGTGATGATTTTTACAGAAGATAGAAATCATTGCTTCAACCGTCTTATATTCTCTTTGGAGTCTGGGTAGTAAATTTAATAGCGGTTTATTTTTTATCATTTATTACCTTAACTTGATTGATATTATTAATAAGATATATTAAATCGATGGGTTAATAATCAATGATCGCATATTAGTACGATATTTTAGGATAGGAATATTAGATTCTGATCATTACCATGAAATTCATTAATAAAAAACATATATTGATAATTGCAGGTACGATATTTGTAATTTTGGGGATTATAGGTATTTTTCTACCTGTTCTGCCAACAACGCCGTTTCTCTTACTGGCCGCGGCATGTTATTTCCGAAGTTCTGATCGATTTTATCGTTGGCTTACTAATAACAGGATTTTGGGATCGTATATCAAGAATTACCTCGAAGGCAGAGGAATGCCTATGAAAAGTAAAATCATTACTCTGCTGCTTTTATGGCTTACTATAATACTGACGGTTATATTTGGTATTCAGAATAACATCATCAGGATTATTCTTGTTATTATCGCCCTTGGAGTAACTTTACACATAAGCAAGTTAAAAACCAGAAATCAGTAGTCAAATGTGGCAATTGTAACTATTTTTTATGCCCATTCAATGCGAATGACTAAGGTTATGAACGAAGTCCATTATTTCCAGCAACGTACTGACTGCTTCCCAGTTCTTCGCTTCGTATGCACTCCTTAATTGTGTTATTACCCATGCGTCAGTATCCGAAAGAAATGCCCCTAGGTCATCTTTTATGTGTGGCCATGAGTTAATAATAGTGTGTATATTCTCTGACAATCATTTCCTCCTCGTTTTTTGTTACTGTCTTAATTATAATGCATATATCCCATGAAAGAATGGTCTGGATGTATCTTGTACTTAGCTTCCATAATATATAAGGAATCTGGATTCTTTAGTGATATAACATGTAATTCTCGGATTGAAAGGTGCTATACCGGGAAACCGAGCCATGTAGTGCTCTATTTTCTCAGACAGCATTAATAATTTAAAGGAGTAAAAAGATGGCTGAAAAAAAATATGGAAAATATGTCTCTCCCGCACCAATTTCCCAGATACCCCATGATGGTTACAACTTTGAAGGTATCTATGCCCATCAGGAAGGTCTGGGAGGTGCAAACTGTACTCTGGCGTTCCAGTATATAACGGTGCCATTTGAAGAAGGTCCTCCCCATAAACATAACGGTCACCAGCTCCTGGTATTTGTTGGCAGTAATCTTGAGAAGATGAGTGACTTCGATGCAGATATTGAAATCGTTCTCGGAGATGAACTGGAAATACAAAACATAAACTCTCCATCGGTTGTCTCTATTCCTCCAGGTTTAACTCACTGTCCACTGCGATTTACCAGAATTGGTAAACCGGTTCTGTTTATTGAGATAGTACTTGAAGGATCGTATAAGAGAGTCCTGGAGCCAGGCGAGGAGCAATTCGAAGCATATACCAAACTGCTGTAACAATATGTAGATTCTTGATAATCGCGTAAAATTGGTAGGCTGTTCATAGTTCACCGGGAGATGTTACTTTTCAATAAACTGAAGGATGCACTCTTTTCCGCTGCCACAAATCCTGCTCAGCATCTTAAAAGAGATATCTTCGCCGAATTCTTGCGCCCAGCCGGAATACTCTGTGTTGCATATGGTTTCACCTATACTCGATGAAAGACGTTCCCTGTTTGAATTGACCATTAATTCATGCCAGTGACAGCGGACGATAGTGATTGTCAGAATTTTCCCATCCCTTGTTACCTTGAACTCGATATCATCCATCCGCAGTTTTTCGGTGAAGCAGAGTTCCAGTGCTTCAAGCCCGTTATTGACACCAAGTACAGACTTTAAAAACCTTGCCTGTATTTTAGGAACGACTTTCCATACTTCATTATCGAGTTCCAAGGCTTTGTCGAAATTGAATGATTCTTCTGCCTTCATAAACCAGAGACCATCGATCGCGGTATAACTTCTCTTCAGATACCGAATTTTTTCTTCGTCATTGAGTTTTGCCATTCTTGTTTCCTTTGATTTGATATGGTGATATTATGCCTGTACCTGCTCATATTATCAATTTCGGCTGTTTTTTTTGGCTAGGACAATGTTATAATTTGGAAATTGCTCGTCGGGAGGTAATCATGCCGGAAGAAAAAGACATCGAGAAGAAAAATACCGTCGAAAGTTTTAACGATATATTCAAGTCATTCGGTGAAGCTGTCAGTGAAATATTTAATGATCCCGAACTGAAAAAGAAAGCGAAGGAATTTGTCGATTCTGCCTCTGATTCAGCTAAGACTCTGGCAGACCGATTTAAGGATGAAGATGTAAAAAGCAAGTTTAGAGACGTCGGTAAAGCAGCCGAAGAATTTGGTCGCAATATAGCTGATCATTTTGAGTCGAAAGGTTAATGAACAGCTATAAGCTAAGCTTCAACATAATATCTAATAAATTCAGAAAGAAAGGAAAAGATATTGGCTGACAACAAATATGATCACCTTTTTATTTCAGGAATAGACCCGGAAATGCAGGCGAAAAGACCCTATGCGACGATTGGCTTCCTAGACGGTAATACCTTCGAAGGATGTAACGAATACCAGATATTCTGGGTGGGCGACAAACCCTACGGAGCATATGGAACAAAGGAATGGGGTGAGATATTTCACGGGCCACATACCCATAAATATCCCGAGCTATTTGTTCATCTTGGGACTGATCCGGATAATCCGTGGGATCTTGGCGCCGAAGTTGAAATGCATATGGGACCTGAAATGGAAAAGCATATCGTTACACGATCGACCATTATGTGCATACCAGCAGACCTTCCCCACGGGCCCTGGCGTATCCTGAATGTAAAAAGGCCTTTTCTTATCGTTACTATCAATCAGAACGGCACACATACTGAAAAAGCCCTTAAGAACATGGTTCCTGAAGAAATGTGGAAAAGAATGATATTCATCAACCAAGGGTACGATACCGATGGACCAGCAATGGAATGGCCGGAAGCCGCCGGTCCTCCGGGCGAATATTAACTTTCAGATAGCTGTATATGCTGATAACCCGCCCCGGTTTCGTCGGGACGAATTATTTTAAAGCTAGTGTGTTGTTTCGGGAAAAGCATGAATTCTAATCTGAATGAATAATCCTGTTATATTATCGAAATTCTTTTACGAAAAAAGGAGTATATTTTTGGCTGAAGAGATTCATGATATGCATCAGGGGTGGAATAGCCTTGCTGCTGAAATGCTGTATACGGCTATGCAAGGTGATCCTCCTGCTGAAGAACTGGCGTTTTATGAAGGGAGAATCCGAGAAAATGAAGGAATAACGCTAGACCAGGCTTGTGGAACAGGACGCCATATGTTCCCACTACTGGAAAAAGGCTTAAAAGTACATGGTGCGGATATTTCATCTGATTCACTAAATTTTGCCAGAAAAGAGGCAAAAAGACAGGGAGTCGATGTTACCCTATTTCACCAGAGGATGGAAGAGTGCGATATTCCTCACAAATACGGAACGATTTTCAGTAATTCATTCCAGGTTATCGGTGAACGAGTTAAGGCTATTACAGCATTGAGACGATTTAGAAAACACCTTATACCTGGCGGTCAACTTCTGCTCGAACTATTTATCCCTTGGCAGGTTACACAGGGAATAAACTGCAATGATGCCGATCACTCGATACACTGGCAGGATATGCCGATTCGCGACGGAGATGGAGAAGTAAAAACTACCTTGTGGTCGGAATCCGTGGATCTCTTCGAGCAGGTTCTGTTGTCAAAACGAAGATATGATGTTTATATTGATGAAAAATGTGTGCGATCCGAAACCCATGCTTTTCTGCTGCGATGGTATTTTCATTATGAGTTTGTATTGATGCTCGAAAATACAGGATACGACAATATCACTACGTACGGTGATTACACTGATAATCCTGCAAATCAGCACAGTAAAGTGGTAATCTATGGAGCACGTAATCCGAAAGTGTCATGAAGCAAATATGATAAATCTGTTTGGAAAACGAAATCGATCCTGATTATATCGGCGTTGATTGGTTTTTATATACTGTCTATCACCTTTATCAGCTTTTTCTCTACTTCTACTGCAATGTTCTCAAGGCCGGGATTCTCAACCATGTTCATAGCTACTGTTGGTACGATGGCCGACACATATGTCTTTTCGTCTGTTTCATAGATAATAACGTTACATGGTAGCAGTAGTCCTATATCTCTTTCCGTCTGTAAAGCCTGATAGGCAAAGGGCGGGTTGCATGCTCCCAATATGACATAATTATCGAAATTGATATCCAGTTTTTTCTTCAGAGTAGCTTTGACATCAATTTCTGTCAGGACACCGAAACCTTCTTTCGCCAGTTCTTCTTTCGTTCTTGTTAGTACTTCTTGATAGGACGCTTTGATCTGTCTTTTATACCCATAATCCATTATTCGCCACCTCTCCAAACAGTATCATCGATATCCGATTATAATACGGAAAGAATGGCGATTCCTGTGATAAAAGTCAATATTAATTGAAATTTGTTTGGTTGGTAAGTTCGTGTAATTGACACTGTTATGTATGGTGTTTCATTATAATACTCATCTAAATAATGAAAACACCTTCTTGCTTTTTAAATTTTCCTCTTATAAGGTATAGTGAGATACCGGTTAACCAGGAAAATATTGGTCGAAACGACTATAAGAGTGATGAAATCGGTAGGTGCTTTCGTACTTAAGACAAGGCAGCTGAAAAACCTAATATACACACTTTATCTTGCCAGCAAAGATCCGCGGATTCCTCTGTATGTCAAGATTTTGATGCTGCTGATCATAGCCTATGCTCTTAGTCCTGTCGATCTAGTCCCGGACTTTGTCCCGTTACTGGGTTATATAGATGACATTATTATTCTGCCACTGGGAATATATCTTGTGTTCAAGCTGATACCAGAGGAGATAAAGGCTGAATACCGTGAAAAAGCTGAATCGCAGGTACCTGGCAGTAATTTAAAGTGGGTCGGTCTGGCAATGATTATTCTTGTCTGGCTTTTGATTGCTTTTTGGATTATTGCTGTTTTCTGGTTATAATTCGTTGAATTCATGTCTAATATTTTTCAGTCAGTCTTCACTTACGAAAGCAGGTGAGTGACCACGATCCTGATACCGATGGCAAGGAGAATCAAACCACCGATAAGTTCGGCCCACCTTCCTGCCAACTTATTGAGTTTTTTACCGATTAGGAAACTCACGACAGTCGCCAGGAAGGCGGTAATTCCGATTGTAACAACTGCCAGCGTAATGTTAACCTTGATAAACGCAAAAGTCAGACCGACCGCCAGCGCATCGATACTCGTGGCTACGCCGAGGGTAAAAAGCAGAAAACCTCTTGTGATATCCAGCGATTGTTTTTCTTCTTTTTTCTGAAAAGACTCCCGGATCATCTTTCCGCCCACGAAGCCTAGTAAAATAAAAGCTATCCAGTGGTCATAATCCGCGATGAAGTCTACTACAGTCTGCCCGAGCAACCATCCCAGTACCGGCATCAGAGACTGGAAAAGGCCAAATGTAAATGCAGTACGGAAAACCTGGAAACGGGTAAACGACTTCATCGATACTGAACCACTCAGTGCAACGGCAAAGCAGTCCGCCGAGAGTCCGAGGGCGATAAAAATAATCGATATTATATCGAGATCGGTCACAGTTTCAGTATCTCATATGACTCTGAAAACGGGCAACTGTAAAGTAATTTTCAATATAATTATATTCTTCACATATCCAACTAATATTTATGAGTTCGCAACGCCGAAGAAAATGTTATATTGAGTTATTGACATCAAGCGTAGTAAGAACTAGCATTAAACTGAATGAATAATGACCGTTAACCGAAGCCTAATGGAGGTAAAAATGAAACTGAGAATCCTGCTCATAATTGTACTGGGAATCTGTATGTTGCTCATGTCTTCATGTACCACTTCCCATGATTTCAGTCTTGTGGTTACTTGCGAAGATTTTGAGGATAATCCGAATAATGAAAGTGAATTTACCCTTGAAGTTGGTGATAAGATAAGAATTGAACTCTGTGCAAATCCTTCGACAGGCTATGAATGGGATTATAAAATGACCGAAGATCACATAGTGATGGAAGAAGACCATGACTATGATGAACCGGAAGGTGATGTCGTCGGAGCGGCCGGTACTGAGTTCTGGACATTTGAAGCGGTGAATTCCGGCAATACAGAAATCAGAATGGAATACACACCTCCGGGCACAGGTAGTACCAAAGATCCCTGGACTCTGGTTATGATAGTGACGGTCGAGTAATTATTGATGCTGTTTAGTTGTCTTTAGGCCTTCTTAAGAGAATGGTAACGATAAGCGTATTGCGTGAGACAGTTATATTGTGTGAGTTTACCTCCCATCCTTCGGGAATGGAATCAGGTAAATGATTAAAAATTTCCTCCAGTGTTTTCGTGAAACCTTCCTGGTCCTCGATATGATTGAAGTGAGGATAACGTCCTTTTTCATCAGGCGTTATGTATTCGGTCAGTACCTTGTATTCATAAGGATGAGTACTCATTCTTCACCCCCCAATACCAAAGGTTTCTTAATCATTTATTATCCATAAACATCAATTCTGTCAAGATTTTTTTCTTTACTACCTATCATTGATGATCAGTGTTATAATCCTAATTACTTTTTGGCAAGAGGTACGGGATGCCATACACAAAGAATGGAACTATTAATATTTACTACGAAGTAGAGGGGAAAGGACCACCTCTCTTAATGCTTCATGGTTTAACCCGTAGCTTGAAGGATTATAGAGAAACAGGTTTTGTAAAATCGTTGAATGACGAATACCAGGTGATTCTCATGGACGCCAGGGGGCACGGGAAAAGCGACAAACCACATAACCCGGCAATGTATGATACAAATATTTTAGCTGGTGATGTAATCACTGTTCTGGATAGTCTTGGTATAGAGACTATTAACTTGTTCGGTTATTCTTTCGGTGGAGGAATTGCGTTCGAATGTGCCAAGCATGCTCCTGAAAGGATGAAATCATTGATTGTTGGAGGAGCTGGTGCAAGGCAACCGACTTCTGAAATGTATGATGAATTGATAAATTCTCTTAAAATTGGAAAGGAAGCTGTTACATCGAAATATGAAGGAGGAGGTGAGTTATCTCCTCAGGAAACTCATTTGTTAAAAATCGACCTTGATGCTATAGATGCTCTCTGTAAAGCAATAGTGTCCAGCCCGAAAGTAATAGATGATGTGTCGAATATGAATATACCGTTTCTGCTTTTTGTCGGTGAATTTGATAATCCTTCAATAGTGAAAGAAACCAGCGATCTTCTACCTGATGCTACTTTTATCTTATTACCCGGTCTTGATCACATACAGGCAGGCAGTCGTCCAGATCTGATAGTACCTCATATAAAGGAATTCCTTTCTCGAATAAACTGAAACCACCTTGTATTATGACGATTGATTAACACATTTGGGCTTGTTATTATTATTTCCGGGTTTATTTCGATGAATGAACTGGTATATAAGTTTGCGGAAAATGAAATAGAATACGATGGAGTGCGTGAGGTAAGACAACATGTTTTTGTCGAAGAACAGGAAATACCTGAAAATCTGGTGTTCGGCGGCGATCCTGGAGACGATGAGAACCTTGTTGTGGTACTGGAAGGAACATCAGTAATAGGAACGGCTAGAATCGTCTTTCCTTCACACGATACGGCGAAAATAGAACGCATGGCGGTATTAGGAAAATATCGGAACCGTGGAGTTGGCAGGAAAATGATGGCGTTCATGGTTTCCGAGATTAAAAATCAAGGTCTTGCCAAGGTGTATTTACATGCTCAATATACTGCTGTTGATTTCTATAAGTCCTGTGGTTTTCGTGATATCGGGAAAACTTTTAAGGAAGCTGGTATAAAACACATAAAGATGGAGTTGGATTTATTTGATATTATACCCTCCGATACAGAGGATTATATCGACCATCGCAAAA
Organism: Dehalococcoidia bacterium; assembly: GCA_011191975.1. Lineage (GTDB taxonomy): Bacteria > Chloroflexota > Dehalococcoidia > Dehalococcoidales > UBA2162 > MGML01. The sequence continues at coordinate 83,047 of DUFA01000107.1, read as the reverse complement.
ATTGAATGTCAGATGGTGACGGAAGTGAATTGGCTGGAACGAGTTAAATCAAAGCACAGGAAAATTTGCCCCGACTGCAAACTGGTAAATCCAGTATCGGCGGAGGAATGTTATTGCGGGTATCAATTTAAGATAGAAGTTGAGAATGAATCTCATTCATTCCTCTCCAAACCATCAACAATGATATTTACTATCCTGGTATTATTAATGATAGGATTCATCCTTTTTTCTATGGTTGAAGGATTTATTCTAGCCACATGCGAACGACTTAACCTAAACTAATAAAAAGAAATAATATAGTATAATTGTGTACTTTATTCCCGTTATCGAATACCAAATACTTGAAAATAGAGAGGGTGTAATGGCGACAGTAAAAATAATGCCGTGCCTGGATATGAAAGAAGGCAGAGTTGTTAAAGGTGTGCACTTTGTTGACCTGAAGGATGCCGGAGATCCTGTTGAGAACGCGGTTTTTTACCAGAAGGAAGGTGCTGATGAACTGGCGATGCTGGATATTGCAGCGACTCTGGAAAACAGGAAAACAAGGCTGGAATGGGTGAAAAACGTTTCTTCGGTCATTGACATTCCCCTTACCGTGGGAGGAGGCATAGCTTCACTTGAAGATATTGAAATGGTACTTAGTGCGGGAGCGAGTAAAGTATCGATGAACAGTGCAGCTGTGACTCGTCCCGAATTGGTAGGTGAAGCCTCAAAGGAATTTGGTTCGGACGGGATAACAATCGCAATCGACGGCAGGAAAAACCCAGATATGCCTTCGGGATTCGAACTCGTCGTGTCAGGCGGCACGAAGCCTGTAGGTAAGGATGTGGTTATATGGGCAAAAGAATGTCAGGCACTTGGTGCCGGAGTACTGTTGCCGACCAGCATGGACGGAGACGGGACACAAGCCGGTTACGACCTGCCGTTTACCAGGGCGGTTGCTGATGTAGTCGACCTGCCTGTAATCGCGTCCGGCGGAGCAGGAACACTTGAGCATTTCTACGAAGGGGTCAAGCAGGGCGGAGCTACAATTCTCCTTGCCGCATCCGTTTTCCATTTCAGGATTCTTAGCATTCTTCAGGTGAAGGAGTATCTCAGGGATAAAGGTGTTCCAGTTCTTTTATAGATTCACTTCTTGCTAACAGAACGGGTAGTATTCTCTTGATGAAACCGATGTTGATAGGATGACATCATAAACAAATAGAGGTAAACGAGGTAAATGCCATACGCAAAAGTCAGTGATATCAACATCTATTACGAAATGGACGGCGAGGGAGAACCTCTGGTCTTTATCAACGGCTGGTTTATGCCTCTGGGTTTGTTCTATCCACTTGTCCCGGTGTTCGCACGGGAATATCAGGTGATTACCTTCGATAACCGTGGGGCAGGTAAGAGTGATGCGCCGGAGGGGCTATATTCTCTAGAAATCATGGCTGAAGATCTTGCCGGGCTGCTGGATAATATCGGGATTAAGAAAGCTCATTTCCTGGGACATTCAATGGGGGCAAGGATAGCAGAAGAAATGGCATTAAGCTTCCCTGAAAAGGTAAGAAGTATTATACTTGCGGGTCCTATTACCTATAGTTCCGAGATCAGCTGGCAACCAAAACCGGTAACGAAGGAAGAGATCAAGCTTTGGGAAGAACAACCACTCGAAGAATGGGCATGGAAGCTGTTAAGCGATCGTGTTAACGATGACTTTATTTCGAAAAATCGTCAACTAGCCGAAAATATGGTTAAAGTAATAATGGAAGGTTGCGGTCCTCCACACGCTCGAGAAGGGCATACCAACGCATCAAGGTTATACGACAACTATGAACGCCTTCCGGAGATCAAAGCTCCGACCCTTATCCTGGCAGGCCGCGAAGACATGACGGTGCCACTTGAAAACATTCTTATCCTAAAAGAGAGAATTCCGGGAGCTGAATTAGCCGTCCTGGATAGTGTCCGACATTTCATGATGTGGGAAGCCTTCGATGAGTCCAATCGTATCATTCTAGATTTCCTGGGAAAGCATTCCGTTTTGGAATAACTGAAGCATGGTAGCTAATATCGGAAACATCTCGAAACAAAATTTGAAGAGAAATAATTCAAACATCACATGCAGGTATAATTATTACAAAGGTGATAATTACGTATTGTACTTTAACAGGCGTTTGCCTTATCTAACTCTTGTTCCAGAACATCAGCGAATCTCTGTACATCATTGCCAAGAGAACTAGCCCATACTTTAAACCTCGGATCATCTTTATATTTCAAGGGATCCTTTCTGACAAGAAGGACCTTTTTCAGCGTTTCAGGCACCGGGCAAAGCTGCTGTTCCAATGCCCATTCACCGGCTTTCGTTTTCGTTATTATACTTCCCGTACGAAGCGTATAAATACAACGTGCAATATCCAGCATCCAGCCACAGGAATACAGGCTTTCGCTTGTTTTAACCGCGTGTTTGCGGACTGTTTCATAGACAAACTGACCGGCTCTCTTTATATCGGCATTGGTGGGCATCATTATAATGTTTCTTATGTCTTTTCCAGCAGTCAGGACACCAGTCGTTTTTAGTTCATATCTGCTAAAGCTGTTAAAATTGTACCTATCTGTGATCCGCTGACTATTCGTACCCCAATATACAACGGTATCCGGTGTTCCATTCAGAAGAGACTCTAGCGAAAGTAACCCGCCTTCAAACAGGAGATAAACCGGATCTCTGTATTGCTCCACAAGTTCCTGTCGCAGGCCAACCAGCCTGTGGGCTTGTTCTTGTGAAATGGAGTAGTCGGTCAGACACAGCATGTCTATATCACTCCATCCGTACTGAAAATCATCCATTGTAATAGAACCGTATAGATAAATAGATACAGGCGTGTCTTCTAAAATGTTCTGGATAGTAAAGGACATAGTTTGAATTTGCTGCTGTAAGTCCATTATTTTCAAAACCTGTATATAAAAAATTAAATCTGAAAGCAAGCTAGATAGTACAGACCGTCACTGCAGTCGGAGTGGAGAGTTTATTAGAGAATAAGTGGTAATTGGGCGTTCTTGTAGCTGTGTGCAAATTGGTAGCGTCGGATGGATTAATATCTCCGATTTATGGCCGCCAGTCCGGCAAAATCTCCTTGTTGACCGGATAGTCTACTTTTTCTTCTCCAATGTATGCCGAATATTCCCGGGTGATGGGGCAGTTCACAAAGAAAAAGGGAGTTCCAACTCTCTTGTGTATGATCGGGCAATGTACCAGACCTGCCGGGATATGAACCGTGCATGTCTGGTTGATGATGATTTTTTCACCACTGTCGCCGATATAGATTTCAGATTCAGCGTCGTATGCTTTTAGATCCTCTGTGCAGGGTACGAACGCGAAAACCTCATCGAAGTCGTGCTTGTGGGGATCTTCACTCATCTTATAAGGTTGGTTCACATGAGTAAACCTGATCTGGAAGTTACTGTCTTTCAAAGCGAAATAAATCATCCCCAGAAATGGCGGATAGATACTATCACGCACGATGTTTGGAGTAATAAGATGGTTATAATTGGATTCGGTCATTTTTCATAATCCTCCCTGGTAGTAGTATACATACTATACCGGGGAAATGAAATAGAGAGATAATGCTGAAGATTCAATAACACGGATGAATATTAATAGTAACAGGTTGACTCAGACGATAACGGTGTTTTAAATTCTCCGCGTATGGATTATTCCAAGTAGCTGGTTTATCAGTTTCAACCAGTCTTCTTTACTGATTTCCTGGGGGTGTGATAATAAGAAACTATCGACTGCTAACAGTATTTCACTCTTAGTGGCAAGTTTGTGTTTTGTTTCTTTATCTACTGTGTAATCATTCGTTACTACCATTTATTTTACCAATAATGTATCTATAAACTCAGGTTAGAGTTGAATGGTCGATTCTTATTTCGATATAAAAACAGTGATAATTTCACATTCATGCAAATGGCGACTGAGGTATCGGCTTTACGTCAGGAACGCTGAGTATTGACTATCTCCACTATTTTATCCATGAGTTGCGACCATTCCAGGTCAGTGATGTTGTATGAATGAGTGATAAAGAAATCATCAGTCACTGTTGAAATCTTGTTAAGCATCACAGCTGACCTGATTCTCCTTTTTGCTACTTTTTCAGCGTCACTAACCCTTTTAACCTCTGTAGCCATTGACAAACTCCATAAAAAGTTCACGTGATTACGTACTTACTATTAAGAATAATCCATTCTAAGGATGGTAACAATATACGTACAGCTAACGAATATGATACGAGGGTATCATAATAGCCTCATTACCTGTGGTGAATGCCAAGTACTTCTTAATCGTAAGGTAGAAAATGTTACTTCGGGTGTATTCGGACTGTTGTCTTGTGATCGTTGTCTGCTTCGGTTAATCATATCAGATCAGTTAAGAGAATCGAAAATCGCGTAGCCCAGAAAGGCAAGGAGTGTAAATATACCAGATGGCAGTATTAGCCATGACAGATGTTTTAACGGGATGTCTCTTTCTCTGTACATCGACCATGATAGTGAAACCAGTATCGATACGTTGATGATGAAAGCAATCAGCATTATTACTGCGATATTCAACAGCACGTAAGAGGTGAAGAAATAACCGATAAATCCCCCAATCAGGTTAAGACCAGCCAGTATATATAATGCTGCGATAAAAGGTTTGTTGGTATGTTCTTCAAACCGGTTCTTCACTATATCACATTACTGTTATCACTTGTCAGTTTTACCACATAATCTAGTCCACATGTTCACTGTTGTCAACAATTGACTCACTCGTTTGGTAAAAGGAGATGACGAAATATATATTAGGTACAGGAAGATTTGAAATAATAGGTTTATCAATTGGTGTGTTGGGCAGACTAGTAATCCCGCATATTAAAGAATTCTTGGTAACAGTGGAACAATAAAAATAGTGGGGTGGATTCGGACCACCTATATTATTACTATTTTACTTTCTTTCAGCTTAAGACAGGTTCATTCCAGGCCAGTAAATGTAATCTTGGATGTATCTCCCATCGCGATGCCGTAAGCCGACCTGGCGGAACGGTAAACCTGAATCGAGTATCGTATACCGGGAGTTAATCCATCAACAAACTTAATTCTAAGGACGAAGTTATTTTCCAGCCATTCGGTCGTATATTCGACATCCGGGAATATGTAGAGAGCATTTTCCACTGAAGCTGTGTCCATGGGGTGATCGAATACTATCTGGATCGGGTGGTTGGACGGAACACCTTCCTGGCCGTCGAACGGCAATGAACCCCATACCGACGGAGCCGACATAATACCGGTGGCATACTTTAGTCCATAATCTCTTGCGAGATGAGCGCCGTTAGCGGCAACCGCTGAGGAATCGATACCGATCGAATAGTATGTATTGGCGTCGAGGGGTCCCAGGGGGCGGATCAGCATAACGGATTCATTTCCCGACCATGCTATAACATGATCAAAGGCTGGTGAGATCGTTAAGGCATTTTCAACTGCAGAGGGTATCATTGGCTGGTCGAACTGTATCTCGATCGATTGTCCTGAAGATGCATCTATCTGACCGTTAGCCGGCAAGGTATTAATTACTTTAGGTATATCGGTCGAATCACTCGTATCGAACTGTATCTCGTAGATATCTTCGAGTATCAGACCGGAAGCCGATACTGCCGGAGGTCCGACAACGAGTGTATAAGTAGTGTCCGGTTCCAGTAATTCCAACGGGCGTAATACTAAAAGATTTTCATCTATCAAGGTAATACTTGTTTCAACGTGAGGAAGCAAAGAAATATTCTCACTTACCAGAGTCGGATCCACAGGTTGGTTGAACGCTATGATAATTAGCTGGTCTACCGTTACCTCACTCCGACCGGACTCCGGATATGATCCTGCTACCCGGAATCCGTCTCCAGGTTCCCCTGTCAGTTTTGTTGATACAGTTTTACTCTTAAATTCCTTTACCGCCGGTGGGCAGTATGTCTTATACGTGTCTGCCTGCTGCAGATCAGTCAGATCACTGAGTTTTTTCATGAAGTCTGGAGTGCCCGGCAATAATGCGTTTACCAGATTCGTTATATAATCTCCCAGTTTCTGTTTGACGTGGTAGGTCTTATAAGCGTGAGTCTCTTCGGTAACGAATTTCTCATACTTTTCCGTGTACTGGATAAGGCGTAATTTCTCAAGGTTGTCCATGAAATCCGGATCATTCGGATCTAACTCGTCCACCCGGTTCCTGACCCACTCGTTCAATTTTTCTCCCATCATCTCTTCTTTATAATTATGAGTATCGGAAGTGGTGTATTCCTCGTATTTTTCGGTCCCTTGAATGGTCTGCATCCAGAAAAAATATTTCAGGTCGTCGGCATTATCAGGATCGATCTCATCCATCCGATTTCTTACCCACTCGTTGAACTTCTCTCCCATTTGCTCATGCTTGTATTCCTGTGTTTCGGCATCACAATGCTGTTCATATTTCTCTGTAGCCTGGATAGCCTGCATCCAGAAAAAGAACTTCAGGTTGTCGGCTTTGGAGGGATCGATCTCGTCCATCCGGTTTCTGACCCAGTCGCTTAATTTTTCAGTCATCTGTTCTTCTTTATATTTTTTCGTAGCCGGATCAGTGTGTTTGTCATATTCTTCTGTGGCCTGTACTGCCTGCAGGTCGAAGAGTTCTTTTAACGCTCCTTCTTCTGATGGATCTATTTCATCGATTCTGGCTCTTACCCAGTCGCTAAATTTCTTTTTAAGCTCATTCCCGGCTTCTTCTGCTTCATCTTCTGAAATGTCGCCGTCTTCGACCGCATCATCCAATTCCTGGGATGCTGCGAGTAACCCTGCCAGTGATTCGGGTTTGGAGGGATCAATACTTTTAAATATATCAATTAAACTATCCTCAGCTTGTGCTGGCTGAGACGGTTCTTCTCCGGGTTTGGGTTCCTGTCCTCCGGGTGGCTGGGAAGGATCATCGACCGGTTTTATGTAGCAGTATTTAGGATTGTCTTGGGCATCATGCCCACATAGTGTCTTTTCTCCTTCACACAAATCAAGGTCCTGACTCGTTGCTTCTTTCTCTGTCAAACATATGCATTCACGAGGACAGGTAAGTACTTCCTCAGAGGTATCCTCAGGCGTTTTTTTACATCCTGTTGTGATTATCAACGGTATAATAGTAATTATGCTTACTATTATCATCAAACGTCTCATCTGCATACGCCTTCACCTACCTTTGTCCACCGATACACAGTGATGTCAGAGTAGCACAATCATATATGAAAATCTGATATTGTATCAAGGGTAAAACTAAAAAAACTGGCGAGATAAACCGCAAAATGACACAGAGTTCAGGCTCGAATTACGTCTGCTTCTTGGATTGACTTCTTATTTCACATTAACCTATACTCAGTAACCACTGTATATCCTTAACAACAACTTATTCATATTGGTAAATAGGGGGCTACGAAAAACTGTATGTGCAGTAGTTTGTAGTGCCCTTAATACTAGTTAGAGGAGTATGATATGCCATATGCTAAGAATGGTGATATTAATATCTATTATGAAATTCACGGTCAGGGTGAACCTCTGGTATTAGTTCATCATGGTACCGGCTCTACTAAAATGTGGGAACACCTGCTTCCCGGATTTGCTGACAGGTATAAAGTCATTTTATACGATCGGATAGGTTTTGGGAGGTCTGATAAAACGGATTTTCGGAACTACTATAAAAGTGAACAATATACCGCGAATAGTGTCAGAGAATTGTCCGCCTTGTTAGAATACCTGGATATCGAAAGCAAGGTGTACATTTTAGGTCAATGTGAAGGTGGAGTCATAGTTTTTCATTTCGCGGCTCAAAATCCTGATATTGTAAAGGCAGTAGCTGTATCAAGTACAATGTGTTGCAGCAACGCCGGGACATTCCGGCCATCCAGACCACCACAAGCATCGGATAGAAAGGGAATCCCTTCTTTTCAAAACACCTCGAAGGAATACCGGGACACTTTAATCCGTTGGCAAGGAGAAGCGTATGCTCCGGAGTTGTTCACGCTTTTCGTAGAGGGAGGAGGTGCCTACTCCGCCGGTCCTAAGCCATTTGACTTAAGGGACACCCTTAAGAATATTCAATGTCCCGCCCTGGTACTTTATCCTGATAGAAGCTATCTGTTCGACGTGGAGCAGGCAGTCTTGATGTACCACTCATTGCCCGAAGGAGAATTGGCAGTCATCCCCAGGTGTGGACACAGTGTCTGGTTAACCCAACCTGAAGAATACCAGAGAATAGTATTATCCTTTTTTAAAAGACACCGCTAATAACTTGGTCTGCTTTTATAATATAATCCGGTACTTCCTGGATAGATACACACCAGTAGAAGCCTTTCAGTTTATCCTGGTAACAGTCTATGGTTCCGTGTGATTTACCTTCTACCTTGCAGTTGAGTAAAAAACCATCGATAGCCTGTTTTACAGTCATATTAGACATTGAACCTGACCTCCTCTTATTCTGAGATAGGTGAGAGTAACTGAGAATACAACAGAGGTTAACCAGAATATGTTACAGAGTTCAGGATCAAAACTTTTATTACTATATTCACAACCGATGATACGATAAAACCATGTTTGATGTTGAAGTGACGATTAATAGACAAAGGAAAAAGAGATTAAGAGTACCTGGCGTAGTGATACTTGTCATTGAGTGTCTATCTGATAATCTTCACATTGGTATTCCATCGTTATTCTCTCGGTGTACGCTTGAGTTCAAACCTGTTCCTCACGTTCGGATCAGGGCAGGTTACGGTATAGGTTTCAGGATCGGATTGCCAGGGATATTGTCCGCCATACCTCATCACCATAACTGCGTCATTGATACTCTTGAACGCTGAAGGACAGATATTCTCGAGAACCATTTCCCTGGGGCTATTAATTTCCCAAGTATCTCCTTCCTTGTGGCCGAAACCGCAGACTCCATCGCACTCCTTGCCGGTCAGCCTGAAAGTGACATTATACGCATCAGCTTTTTTATCGGTCTCAGGTTCACGTCTCACTTCGAAAACGTTGTTTACCAGGTGATCGGGACAGCACTGGGTGACGACGTTAGGATCTTTTTCCCATGGGAAACTGCCGCCATTTTTGAGAACCTCGATAAACGGACGTAGAGAGCTGAATGCAAAGCTGCATAATCCCTGCGGAGCCGCATTATCGTACAGCCATTCGGTACCCGGTTTAAGTCCCTGATTACAAGGTCTGTCATTCCTTAATAACTTGATCCTGATTTTATAATGATCCGCCATTTCCCCCTCCATATGTCAGAAATATGCTCTATGCTATATGATGCTCGAAACGGTGTCAACACCTGATTTTTCTGATTTTTCTTGTCCCCTGACATAGTGAAGGGGGTAATTCATCGATAGCCTGTTTTACAGTCATTCTAGACATTGAACCTAACCTCCTTTTATTCGAGCTGCGAGACGATAACAGAGGATATATACAAGGTTAACAGGAATGTAGTACAGAGTTCAGTCTCGAACTACACTTGATTCTCTTATTGACTTCTTATTCAGCACTGTAATAAACTCAACAATCACGCAAACAAACTTAACAAATTATTCATATATATTAGAAGGGTACTACGAATACCTCAATGTGTGGTGGAAAGCGTAGTGCCCGATATTATTTTGAGGGAGAATGCGATATGCCATATGCGAAAGTCAACGATATCACTCTGTATTACGAGATACACGGTGAAGGAGAACCTATTATACTCATTAATGGTCTCGGTACTAGCTCAACCTCATTATTGCGGTACATACCAATTTTCACGAACGAATATAAAGCGGTTTTTCTAGATACAAGAGGGACTGGTAGGAGTGACAAGCCTGATATTCCTTACACTATGGAGATGATGGCAGATGATATTGAGGGATTACTTGATTGTGTAGGTATTCAGGCTGCCCATATATACGGGATTTCGATGGGAGGGATTGTAGCCCAGCACTTCGGTTTACGTTACCCGACAAGAACTCTTAGTCTAATTTTAGCGTGTACTAGTTTTGGAGGACCACATGCAATTCAACAGAATGATGAAGATATGAATGAGGAGGCAGATACCGAAAGTAATACCAATGAAAAAGAAATGTGGAAAGCTCTGTTAAGGCTAACAATGAGTGATAAGTTTATAAATGAAAATCCAGGTATTATAAACGAATTTATCGCTAGCTTAATGGAATACCCAACACCACCCCATGGTTTCTTAAGACAACGTCAAGCAATCGAGAACCATGATACTTACGATAGATTACCAGAAGTAATTACCCCAACTCTAGTAATTCACGGAGATATTGACCGTCTTACACCTGTAGAAAATGCGAAAATAATGGCCTCAAGGATACCGAATGCTGAGCTAGTTATCTTTGATAACATGGGGCATGGTTTCTGGATTGAAGCTTTTGATGAAACCAATAGAGTAATTTTGGACTTTCTTAAACGTCACAGTCAGAAGTAAAGGAGCATAAACAATGGCAAATATTGAAGAGAATAAGAAGACAATAAAACGATATTTTGAAGAGTTGATGAATAAACAGGACTATTCTAAAGCTGATGAAATACTGCATGAAGACTACACCGGTGCTGCACTTGGTGGTTTAAAGGGAGTAGATGCACATAAGCAAGTCGTTAAACAATTGCATTCATACTCTTCCAACCTTACTTACGAAACGTTGGAAATGATAGCAGAGGGAGATAAGATTGCCATATTCCAAAAAGTAAGTGGCACGCATGATGGAGAGTTTAACGGTATACAACCGACAGGTATAGAATTTTCCATGAATGGATCAAGTGTATACGAGTTAAAGGATGGCAAAATGTATCGAGGTTTATCAAATGCGGTAGGTGACTGGTTAGGAATGTATCAGCAACTTGGAGTTTTACCTCCCACTGCTGACTTTATTCAAGCATATAACGACTCCTTAAAATAGCACTCCCACCAACTGAAAAGATTAGAAACAAAAATGGTGGCAAATGGTGGATTCGGACCATCAAGGTTGTAACCTATAATGTTTCTTATATTATTAATTACAGTTAAAGGTCTATATATTCTTTAGGCTCGAAGTTCTTTGCCATTGTCCAGACGGTAGCTTTTCCCTTGAGTCGGTAGAGTGCCACGACATCGATCCCGTGTTTCTCAACGGTTGGTTTCATGAACGGACGCTCTTCGACCATTTTCTCTTTTGCCGCAACATCATCAATAATCTCGGCGGTACCGCTGACTCTTACCTGGACTCCTCCCTTCAAGTCGTTGAAACAGAGTTCCATTTTAGGATTAGCGACTACCTGTTGATGGATGTCTTTAATGGTCCAGGTCTGGATGATAATGCCATTTTCATCGGCTCTGGGTATTCCCATGGCACGGACACGGGGCTGATCTCCTTCAACGGTCGCCATCCATGCGGTACGATTGGCTTTGATAAATTCGTAAATTTCTTCCTTTGTCATCTACTTCTCCTTTCTCGAAACAAATTGGTTGCAACGTATCGATATCGCTATTGATTAACGTATTTCATTTTTTACGACTCACTAGGATTTTCCTGATACTTCTCCATGTTAAAATACTCAAAAGCAGGATTCCAGAAACTAAGTTCAGGTACGCAACAGGATAAAAGACGGTACCGTGGACAATGAACAGGTGAGTGCTCTGTAAAGTATCTCCGTAAAGCATCAATACTACGAAATTCCCGATCAGAATAATACTGAGAATCCATAAAAGAGCAAATAACCACTTCATGAATTTAACGCCAGCACAACCGCAATAAAATTAGTAGCAACCGGTGGATTTGGAGCATCATTTTACCTGTTCAGAAACAACAACCTATGATTTCTCTACTATGATCCGTATCGAATCTCCTTTATCTAACTCGACGGACGACTGAACTTTCTTTAACTCTATACGGTCGATTTTGAGGTCTATATCTTGGTTTACTTTGATTTTCCCTTTTACAGTACCGGATGCTTCATCCGAGCGTGATGGTTTCTCCCGTCCCCATGAGAGTTTATGCTCTTCGCTTAATGAGGGATCTGCTTTTATGGTGATTTTCAGGATATCTCCCTTTTTCAAGTCGTTTGATGGTGTTAAGAGTAGATCGTTGACATCACGGATTTTTACCTTCAGTTCCTGTCCGCTGCGGATATCTTTTTCCACTTTGCCAGATGTTTCACCGAGGATTATCTCTTTTTGCCGTTCAGCCTGTTCTTCATCCTGGAGTCTTTTTGCGTGTGCAGCCCTTCTTCGTTCGTAATCTGATGTCATGTTTCCTCCCTTATTTCAGAATCGTTCAGTCTAGGATTATTTTACAATAAATAGAGGTATTATACAGCAACGTATAAAATGTATCTTGTTAACGTTGGAAAGAACAGGTATGAAAAAACTAGTGGCAACAGATGGATTCGAATTAACTATAGTCCAGTCACACTTCTCTGAATAAATGCGAGAACGAACATTACCAGGAATGTAATTACGGTTACTATTGTCCATTTCTTTCCTGCAAGACTGGCAATACCTATCATTCCTCCGGTAGCTCCGAAGAATAACATTACATAAGGTATTACAATAGAAAGATTATCTCTGAAGTTAACCTTTGGGTACCAGTCTACAATGAACTCAACGATGATAAATACAATCATGAGCCCAATCCATATGAAGTAAATCCAGCGTCTATTAAATCGTCTTGCGGCATATAGAAGATAAACTAACGGGAATATACTTAATTGGACAGTGATACCTATCCAGTGACCAACCTCCGGTTTATCTAGAAGGCGGAATGTAAATACCAGGATGGTTGATAGATTGATTACGTTGGCGAGAATTGCACCGAGTAAATTTATATGGCTTAACGTCATCTCAATTGATTATATAACAGCAGGGAAACATCAACATTAGCGGACACAAAATGGTGGCAACGGGTGGATTCGGACCACCGACCAAGGGCTTATGAGTCCCCTGCTCTACCACTGAGCTACGTTGCCACGTGAATAATTGTAGCTACTGGCACCGCCAGTGTCAAGCATTCCCCGTATTTCTTTCTTCGGCTTTAACCAGTTACAGCAACCATTCATTATCACTAAGCTAGTTTACTCTGTCCCCAGATAATGCTATTTTCGAAAATCTCCTCTCTTTATTAAGGAGAGGAGATTATTCGTAACAGAGGTGAGGTCAAAAAGAGATAAATTGGTTTACTATGACTAGAGTAATCTATAGAGATTGCCACATCTTCCGCCTTAGGCGGATTGACGCCGAGTCTCGCAATGACAGTGCGGGATGGATCATCATGGATTCTGGTCTTCAACAGAAGGACGAACGGGAGAAAACAGAATCTCGTAATGACAAGCAAGACGGATTGCTTCGTTAAATGCTGTTGCTTGTGATCCGTGCCTTTAATCCATACTGATACCAGTGTATCTGTTCTGTATCGACTTCCGTATCAAGTATTTCGCGAAATGGATATATACCTGTTATTCTTTACATATACTGCCATACAGAAGAAATTGTGCTAGAATGTATCTAATAATCATACGTTAATGTCTGTTTTGGGACGTGGTGGTATGGCAACTTTCAAGAGAAGAACTAAAAAAATAAAACCACTGAAAACACCTGAAGCTATTCCGGAACGTGAACCTCATTTCGAGCAGGTAACCTGGGGTGACCTGACATGGTTGAATATAGAGGATCCGGCGCAAACGGAGATCGCATTCCTTGCTTCTAAATACCCGTTCCATCCGCTAGATCTGGATGACTGTCTCAGCAAGATACAGCGCCCTAAGATTGATGAATACAAAGATTACCTCTTTTTCGTCTTTCACTTCCCCGTGTTTAATCCGGAAGCAAGGGTAACCACGCCCAGCCAGGTTGCTGTTTTTATCGGCGAAAAATACCTGATTACCTTGCATAAGGGTGACCTTAAACCACTCGTTAAGCTTTTCCGTGACTGTGAACTTAACGAGGATACACGCCAGGAACACTTTAGCTATGGCTCAGGTTATCTGCTGTACAAAATCTTGGACAGACTTGTCGATTATTGTCTTCCTATCCTGAGTAAAATAGGTGACAATATAGAAAAGGTGGAAGAAGAGATATTTTCAGCCGGTATGCCCAAGGGTATACGCGAGATATCGATCCTCCGCCGCGACGTCATTGCTTTCAGGAAAATAGTCTGGCCGATGCGGTCCGTTCTGAATCGACTTGGAGCGAAAGTTCATCCTTTTACCAATACAGACCTTACCGTGTATTTTGATGACCTTGTCGATCATCTCGACAGGATATGGGACGGACTCGATGAATACAAAGAAATTGTAGAAGGATTAAATGACACCCATGATTCTGTTGCTACCAATCGTACCAACGAAGTGATCAGAATGCTGACCATTATTGCTACCGTACTCTTACCCATTACGGTTGTTGCCAGTATATTCGGTATGAATATACCCCTGGGTGTTTTCGGTGATTCTCAGTACGCGCCGGTATTCGTTACTCTTATCTGTCTTGTGATAATCGGCGGAATGCTTTTCTTCTTTAAGCACCACAAATGGATCTAGCCAACGAATTCAGATTCCATTGCGGAGTATGACCTTTATATGAGCGTATCACACAGGTTCGTTTTTATTACTGTTGTTTTCGTGACATGCCTTATCACGGCTAATATCATTGCAGTAAAGGTCATAAGCTACGGTTCCTTTATCCTTCCTGCGGCAATATTTGTCTTTCCTCTCAGCTATATTTTCGGAGATGTCCTTACCGAGGTGTATGGGTACAGATGGTCGAGAAGAGTGATCTGGCTTGGGTTTATCTGTAACCTGATATTCGTGTTCTTCGCCTGGATAGGTCAGTACCTTCCATCAGCTCCGTTCTGGGAAGGCCAGGCAGCATATGAGTCGATTCTTGGCTACACGCCACGGCTTCTTGCAGCATCTTTTTGCGGCTATCTTGTAGGCGAATTTGTGAACTCCTTCATTCTGGCAAAGATGAAAATATTCACGAAAGGGCGCTGGCTGTGGAGCAGGACTATCGCTTCTACTATAGCTGGTCAGGGTCTTGATACAGCGATTTTCATTGTACTCGCATACGTTGGCACGCCCGTATTCGATCCTATCATGATATTCAACCACTGGCTGGTGAAAACCTGTATCGAGATAGTTGCCACTCCACTCACATACCTCGTAGTCAATTACTTGAAGAAAAAAGAATCCATGGATACCTACGACTATGAGACGGATTTCTCACCGTTTTCGGTAAAGACAGGCTGAATTATACAAAGGCAGGGGTACGAATGAAGATAAAAATACTGGGCGCTCATAACTGCGAAACACGTGAATACGGCCATACATGTTTCGTTATCGATGATATACTGGCAGTCGATGCCGGCAGCTTGACTTCAAACCTGTCAATGGAAGAACAGAACCACCTGCAGGCGTTGATACTATCTCACAGGCATTATGACCATATCAGAGACGTAACTGCTCTTAGTACGAATTTTTATCACTCTGGAACGAGCATTGATCTATATACCTCTTTGGATGTTGTTGACACACTCGCCAAGCATTTTTTTACTAGCGGTATATACAGGGACCTTACCGGAGAACCCCTGGGAAATCCTACTCTCAGGATGCATATCGTGGAGCCATTTCAGACATATAACATAGCCGGATATGAAATCACTCCTGTTCCGGTGAACCATTTTGGAATTACTAATGGTTTCAAGATCGTTTCGGCGGAAGGGAAACAGATATTTTATACTTCGGATACAGGCCCTGGACTAGGTGAATGCTGGAAGATCTCATCACCGGAGGTGTTAATCATAGAGGTAACCGAGGATAATGCAAGTGGAGAGGGTACTGAGAAACCAGGTCATCTTACTCCAAATCTACTCAAACAGGAACTGGTCTCTTTCAAAGAGATTAACGGATTCCTCCCCGATATCGTTACCGTTCACATAAACCCCCGTATGGAAGAGGATATCAAAATCGAATTATCGGCGGTTGCAGATGAATTAAACTGCCGTATTGCTCCCGGGTATGAGGGAATGGAAATAATCATCTAAACTTTTAAGTAATTTTCGATAAAATGAAGTTCATTGTCGATCATAACGTAGGGAAGCTGGTGAAATGGCTCAGAATGCTGGGTTATGACACGGATTTTTTCACCAGTGAGGATGACTGGCAGATGGTGATTTGTGCTCTCAGAGAAAACAGGATCATCCTTACTAAAGATACCGGGATTATGAAATATGGTGTGGTGGACAACGGGAAGGTAAAAGCCGTTCATATCGATAGTAATGATCCGGAAGAGCAGATCAGGCAGGTGAATAATTTCCTTGACCTGGATTTGCATGATGGGCTTTTTACCAGGTGTATGGAATGTAATAACCTTCTAGAACAAAGAACCGTGGCTGAGGTGAAGGACCGCGTACCTCCTTATGTGTACAAAACTCAGGAAGAATACATGGAGTGCCCCGTATGTAACAGGATTTACTGGAAAGGTACCCACTGGCAGGCAATGGTTGAAAAATTACAAAAATTTACAGGGAGTTGAACAACGAGCTGATAGTATCTTGACCCTACAGAAGGTTATTGCTACACTTCAAATTAACACGACATAACAGGATATCTTATGAAAATAGTAACAGCCGATCAGATGATACGAATCGACCGTGAATGTGCTGACAATGGTCTGCCGACAAGCGTACTCATGGAGAATGCCGGAAAAGCGGTAGCTATTGAGGTTACGCGGATTCTGGGAGACTACTATTCGAAAAAAATCGTCATCCTGGCCGGTCCCGGTAATAATGGTGGAGACGGATTGGTGGCTGCCAGGTATCTTTGGGATTCAGGACTTGAAGTTAGTCTGTACCTGTTTGGGAAGAGACGTACGGATGATCCTAATTTAGAAATGATCCATGACAGGAACATATCCTGCAATGAGATATCCACAAGCAATGACCTTGACGAACTCAATTCTGATCTGCAGAATGCCGATGCTGTGCTGGACGCGATGTTCGGAACGGGAAACAACCGTTCCCTTGAGGGTGTTTTCAGGCAAGCGTTGGATAAGGTTGGTAAAGCAATTGGGAAGAATCCCAATTTACATATTTTCGCGGTTGATATTCCTTCCGGAATGAACGCTGATACAGGGGTTGTCGATGATGTATGCCTTTACGCGGATGACACGATAACGCTTGGATATCCAAAGGTTGGTATGTACAACCAGCCGGGTTCGGAAAGAGTCGGCAGGATAACCGTAGTAGATATTGGAATACCGTCTCAGATGGTTGAAAATATCAACCTGGATTTGAATACCGCTGAAAGAGTAAAAACTCTCTTACCCCGGCGACCGATAAGCGCCAACAAGGGGACTTTCGGTAGAGTGCTGGTAATCGCCGGTTCGGTGAACTATATCGGTGCTGCCTATTTAGCCTGCTCCGGCGCTATGAGAGTAGGGGCTGGGCTGGTGACACTGGCGACTTCTGCTAGTATTCAGACGATCCTGGCATCGAAATTAACTGAAGCAACGTACTTACCATTACCTGAGATTGACGGCCAAATTAATTCGACAGTCTCGGTGAAACTGATTAAGGACCAAATCACGAACTATGATGCAGTACTTATCGGCTGTGGGTTGGGGCAGAGTGAACGGATTGTGGAATTGATCAAGCGACTATTAATCGATAATGAAATTGATTATCCTCCTGTCGTAGTTGACGCTGATGCTTTAAATATACTGGCAAATGAGCCTGAATGGTGGCGGGATTTCAAAGGTAATGCTATACTAACACCACATCCCGGTGAAATGGCACGTCTGACCGGAATGAAAGTCGAAGAGGTACAGCAGGATAGACTGAAGGTTGCTGAAGAAGCAGCTATGAAGTGGAATCAGACTGTAGTGCTGAAAGGAGCCTATTCGGTAATAGCGTCGCCGGGAAAAGCTACGATCATAAATCCGGCAGCTAACCCGGGACTGGCTTCAGCAGGCACAGGTGACGTACTTACCGGAGTGATTGCCGGTTTACTCGCCCAAGGTTTACCTCCTGCTGACGCAGCTTCCTGCGGTGTGTTTCTTCATGGTGAAGCCGGAGAGAGGGTAAAAAAAAGATTTGGCGATACCGGAATGATCGCTTCGGACCTGTTAATGGAACTCCCGATAATAATAAAGAATATTAAAGAAGGAATTTCAGGATAACCCTTACAGGAGAAAAGGTTATGCTGTTAGCTATAGACACAGGAAATACCAATGTAACGATGGGGGTATTTGAAGGAGATAACCTCCGCGCAACCTGGCGTATATATACCCAGATCAATCAGATGGCCGATGAGTATGCTGTTATGATACTCAACCTTTTAAACCACCAGAGCCTTGATGTATCGGATATAAATGAAGTAGCAATCAGCTGTGTTGTACCACCCCTGCGTAGTACATTTAATGAGCTGTTTCGTAAATACTTTGATATAACGCCACTTATGGTGGGTCCCGGAATAAAGACAGGGATACGCATTCGTATCGATAATCCGAGGGAAGTAGGCTCAGATCGTATCGCGAATGCCACAGCCGCTCATACTATCTATAAGGACGATGTGATTGTGGTGGCCATGGGAACAGCCACTGCTTTTGATACAGTTTCGAAAGAAGGAGATTATCTCGGAGGAGCGGTTGCACCGGGTATTGCGATAGCGGCTGAAGCGTTATTTACCCGAACCGCAGCTTTACCTCGTGTGGAATGGGTTAAACCGAAAAAAGCGATAGGTACCAGTACAGTAACCGCTATTCAATCAGGTCTTATCTTCGGCTATGCCGGTCTAATTGAAGGTATCGTTACGCGTATCCAGGATGAACTTGGTAAAAAGGCAATGGTAGTTGCTACCGGCGGTTATTCCGAACTGGTTGCCGACGAAACTAAGGTGATCGATACAGTAAATCCCAATCTAACACTGATGGGGCTGAAAATCCTTTACGAAATGAATACTGCCTAGCCTTTATTCGAGGAGACTGAAATGTCTGAAGAACAAACTGTTGTGCTCGGTGTAACCGGTGGGATCGCGGCTTATAAAGCGGCGGACCTTGCCAGTAAACTTGTGCAGTCGGGAATCACTGTCAAGACCATCATGACATATTCCGCTGCCGAGTTTATCACTCCATTAACCTTCCGTAATCTCACCGGACAGCCGGTAGTGATGGATATGTTCGATCTTGAATCCGAATACAGCGTTGAACACGTTGCGCTCGCTGAAGCCGCCGACGTGGTGGTAATTGCGCCCGCTACCGCCAATATCATAGCTAAAATAGCCTGCGGCATTGCCGATGATTCTCTTACCTGCACTATCCTGGCTACGGAAGCTCCTGTGGTTGTCGCGCCCTCAATGAATGATAACATGTACAAAAACCCCATTACTCAGGAGAACATTGAAAAATTGAAAACACGAGGGTTTATTATCGTTGAACCTGAGTTCGGTCGACTTGCGTCAGGGAAGATTGGCCAGGGCAGACTTGCCGACTTAGAAAAGATAATTGAAGTAGTAAAAGCGACCCTGGATAATAAACGATGAGTCTCGCGGGCAAGCATATTATCGTCAGCGCGGGAGGTAATCGGGAACCGATCGACCCCGTACGCTATATTGGAAATCGGTCTTCCGGGAAAATGGGTTTTGCTCTTGCTGATGCAGCCAAAGATCGCGGTATGAAAGTTACACTCGTAACCACTATCACCCCTCCTGATCCAGCGAAATACGATGAAATCAAGTTCGTAGAAACTGTCGCTGAGATGAGAGAAGCTGTCCTGAGTAGTTGCGAATTGGCTGATATCCTGATAATGGCAGCGGCAGTAGCCGACTACACGGTGGCGAATCCTGCACCGAACAAGATAAAAAAGAAAGGTGATAAGTTAATCCTTGAACTGGTACAAACTAAAGATTTTTTACTGGAAGTGCCTGATACCGTCTTTAAGGCGGGGTTTGCCGCTGAGACTGAAGACCTTTTGAACAACGCTCATAAAAAACTTGTTGAAAAACGACTGGCTTTTATCTGCGCAAACGATGTGTCCGCTCCTGATGCCGGTTTTGCTGTAGATACCAACCGTATCACTATCCTTTTCAAAGATGGTCGAAAAAATGAGTTGCCTCTGATGAGCAAGCGGGAAGTAGCCGAAAAAATCTTGGACTGTGTCGAAGAAATGACGGCAGATGATTGAGATGAAGATCCGGCAGTACATGCCTGAAGACGAAGAAACTGTAATCCATATCTGGCGGGCCTGTAGTCTCACGAAACCATGGAATAATCCGAAAAAAGATATCGACCGTAAACTGAAAGACAGTCCCGATCTATTCTTTGTTGGTTTAATTGACGAGAAGATAGTTGCGTCGGTAATGGCGGGTTACGATGGGCATCGTGGGTGGATATATTACCTTGCGATAGATCCTAAACACCGGAAACAAGGACTGGGAAGACAGATAATGGCGGCTGCTGAAGAAAAACTCCTGGAGATCGGATGTCCGAAGATCGACCTTATGGTGCGGAAAAACAACCTGGATGTAATCAGCTTTTACGAGAAAATCGGGTATGGCCACGACGAAGTCATCACAATGTCCAGGAGACTGATAGAAGACGAACCATATAATGGATGATATTACTTCCAGTCTCATAAGAATGATCCCCTTACTCCTTGTCTGGGTAATCGGACTTGTGCTGTCGATCAAAATGCTCAGGCGCGGTGGAACTAAGCCTGAAAAACTCCTTGTGGCCGGCTGTAGCCTGATCTTCTTAAAGACAATACTCAGTCCTCTTTCTACGATACTGGTTGATATATGGGTGAACCAGGAGGGTGCCGGTATCGCATCGATAGGTAGAATGATGTTCCTGGTGTCTGTACCTCGTATGATTATCAGCCTTGCCGGCTTTATCTGCCTGGTACTGGCGTTCTGGATAAAATTTAAGATTAAGAAACCGGAGTTAACGTAATGGACGCCGGTGATATTTTACAGATGATTTTCTTCGGATTCTTAAGTTACGGTATACCTGTTCTTTTCTGGATTGGGACTTTAATCTTTGGTATAGTAAAGCTGAGAAGAGGTGGTGGAAAAGCCGAACGATTTTTCATTACCGGAGCCGCTCTGAACATTCTGGGAACATTATTACGGATACCGATTGTATATCTACCTTTCAGGATGTCTTCCAGAAGTTCCGGTATAGACACTATGCGGAATATTACCTTTGGTGTCGGACTGGCTGTTGATATAGTCAGTGCAGCTGGGGTGATCTGTATGATCTATGCATTCTGGCTGAAGTTTAAGAATAAACGAGTTGAACAAACAGTTTTAGCTGAGTCAGAATCATGAGATAATTAAGTGATTTTTTACACAACAGGGAGAAAAACATGGCACAAGCACCGGAAATACAAAATGAGATGCCCAAGGCGTATGAACCGGGCAACAACGAACAGAAGTGGTATGATTTCTGGATGCAAAAGGGCTATTTCAGGGCGGAACGAGATCCTGAGAAAAAGCCTTTTGCCATCATACTACCACTTCCGAATGTTACGGGGGAGTTGCATATTGGGCATGTCCTTGTTGTCACTCTCCAGGATATAATGACCCGCTGGCACAGGATGAAAGGGGATTCGGCTCTATGGCTTCCCGGCACTGACCATGCAGGTATCGCTACCCAGGTTGTCATGGAAAGGGTGCTTGCTGGAGAAGGGACAACCAGACAGCAGCTTGGTAGAGAGAAATTCATCGAGAGAACTCATGAGTGGGTGAGACAGGTCCAGGCGACAATCGCCAATCAACATCATCGGCTGGGAGCTTCCTGCGACTGGAGCCGGGAATATTTCACGCTGGACGAACAAAGAAGTAAAGCAGTCCGGACTACTTTTGTGAACCTTTACAATAAAGGCCTGATATATAAAGGAGAAAGAATCGTTAACTGGTGTCCAAAGTGCTCGACAGCTCTTTCCGACCTAGAAGTAGACCATAGCGATGTTACGGGCAAACTCTGGTACGTTCGCTACCCTATAGTTGGAGAGGACGGATATATAACCGTGGCAACGACAAGGCCTGAAACAATACTGGGCGATACGGCTGTCGCGGTGAATCCTTACGACGAGAGGTATAAAGATCTGGTAGGTAAAAAGGTGCTTCTTCCGGCAGTGAATCGCCAGATAGAGATAGTTGCTGATGAAGCGGTTGATCCTGTATTCGGTACCGGCGCAGTAAAGATAACACCGGCGCACGATCCAGTCGACTTTGAGGTGGCACAGAGGAACAATCTTGAGTTTATCAATATTTTGAATGACGACGCAACGATGAATGCGAATGCCGGTCCATATGAGGGAATGGACAGGTATGAGTGCCGGGAAGCGATCGTTGCCGACCTGGAGAAATCGGGGCAGCTGGTGAAGATAGAACCTTACAGTCACGCCGTGGGACACTGCCACCGATGCCAGACATCCGTCGAGCCTATAGTCAGCGAACAGTGGTGGGTAAGAGTTCAACCATTGGCTGAGCCTGCTATCGAAGCAGTGAAAGACGGGCATATCACTATCGTACCATCAAGCTCGACCAAGGTTTACCTGAACTGGATGGAGAACATCCGAGACTGGTGTATTAGCCGTCAGCTGTGGTGGGGACACCAGGTTCCTGTATGGTACTGTGGCGACTGTAATCAGTTGACGGTGAAAATAGAGACACCGGATAAGTGCGAACACTGCGGTTCGACTAATATCAAGCAGGATCCTGACGTGCTGGATACCTTGTTCAGTTCGGCGCTGGTGACTCACTCCACACTAGGCTGGCCGGACTATACTGATGACCTGCGGTATTTTTACCCGACTACCGTAATGGAGACTGCTTACGATATCCTGTTCTTCTGGGTTGCCAGGATGATTATGATGGGACTTGAGAATATGGGTGACATTCCTTTCAGTACTGTCTACCTGCATGGTCTTATCCGGGACGAACGCGGCATGAAGATGAGTAAGGTACGGGGCAATGTAGTGAACCCGATCGAGAAGCTGGAGCAATACGGCACCGACGCTCTGAGATTTGCAGTCATTACCGGCACATCGCCGGCGACCGACAGCAAACTTGGTTCTGTCAAACTCGAAGCAGGCAGGAACTTCGCCAACAAACTCTGGAATGCGACGCGGTATGTTCTTCGGAATATACCGGAAGGGGATGTCGATATTGAGATCCAGTACGACTCACTGCCGGTTGAAGACCGGTGGATACTATCACGGCTGAACAGGATAGTTGCCAGTGTTAACAAGTTCCTGGAAGGCTTCCAGTTTGCTGAAGCCCAGAGGTATATGCACGAGTTTCTCTGGAGCGAGTACTGCGACTGGTATATCGAGCTTGCTAAGACGCGGCTAAACTCGGAGGAAGAAGGTACGGTATCTCCGGTTCCGGTGCTGGTACACGTGCTCGAGGCGTCGTTGAGGATGCTTCATCCTTATATGCCTTTCATCACCGAGGAGCTGTGGCAGCATTTGAAGTGGCGGCTGCCTGAGGGATGGCAGGAGGAAGAGTCCATCATGATATCGGCCTATCCTGAAGCGGATGAAAGGTTATATGATGACGAGGCGGAGCGTATCATGGAGTCGGTGACGGAGATTGTCAGGTCCATCCGAAACGCGCGGTCGCAGTACAACGTCGACAACTCGAAGTGGATAGAAGCCCAGGTCTATGGTGGAGTACTCACCGATGCGATAAAACCTTATTCGGGAGTGATGGAGACTTTGGCCAGGGCAAAGCCGGTGACTATCCTGGACGACAGGAGTCAGTTGAAAACAGGAGAGAAGGCTTTGGCGATGGTTTTGAAAGAGGTAGAGGTGGTGATACCGATGGAGAGCATGGTGGATGTCGAAGTGGAGAAACAACGACTTCAGAAGGAGATCGAGCGCGATCAGGCGGAGTTTGACCGTCTCGAGATAAGGTTGAAGGATAAGGCATTCCTTGAGAAAGCGCCGGCGGCAGTAGTTGAAAAAGAACGACAAAAGAAGGATACTATAGCGGATAAGATTGAAAGACTTAAACAACAGCTCCTTAACTACTAAGGGAGAAAGAAGAATGAAAGAGAAGATACTGGTACCACTGGACGGTTCAAAGGTCGGAGAGGCAGCCCTACCTTACGTGGAAAACCTGGTGACCAAGTTTCTACCAGAACCGAAGGTTGAGGTGACTTTGATACAGGTGCTTTCGTCACTTTCTCATTACGTGGTTGCTGGAGAAGCCACGGCGAGGGTGCCGTACACGGAGCAGGAGATCCAGCAGATGGAGAAAGCGGCGGCTTCGTACCTGAGGAAAGCCGGTAAGTGCCTGAGAGACAAAGGAGCCAAGACGAAGGTCAGGGTGGCAATCGGTCAGGCCGCCGAGGAAATACTCAAAGCGGCCGATGAGTTAGACGTGGACTTCATCGCGATGTCCAGTCATGGTCGGTCGGGTCTGAGTCGGTGGGCTTTCGGGAGTGTTACCGACAGGGTCGTCAGGGGAGGCAGCAAGCCGGTGCTGGTGGTGACGGCTCCGAAGGACGTACAGTAGGTTTATCTCCCAAAGTGATTAATAGCTTTCAGCTATGCATTTAGAGTTTCATTATCGTAGGTAAACATAACAGCGTCATCGTTCTGGGCGACACCTCCGGTTCTCCGGTATAAAGCCACGGCTGCCAGATTGGTCCTACTGGTCGGGACCCACATTTTACGACAATTGTGAGTCCGAGCGATCTCCTTAAGATGTTGGATTAGGAGGGTTGCTATCCCTCGGCGCCTGAATGGTTCGAATACGTCGATAGAGTAAAGAAGAAGCAGCTTCGGAAACGGATCGTTCGGGCTATCGAGGATATAAGCCCACAAAAAACCGCTCACAGCACCGTCGGTGCGAGAGATTAGCATGATGTTCTTTTCATCGTCGAAGAATCTTGGGTTGGGATCCGTACGTGATCCACCCGCCTTCTTAAAAAGATGCTTGATAAGGTTACCTTCGAATTTGGTGATTCTACTTACGTGAGTATCCATCCATTTCCCTCCAGATCGGAAATCCAAAGAGTCTGTACAGACTTCTTTTCTAAGGTTCGAAGATAAGCAATAATTTGGTAAATTCCAGATACCTTGGTCGCTTAGGCATCCAATATTGTTACAGTAATATCTATATAAGGTCAAGAATATCCAGTTTCAGGTGTTCGTACCAGCTCGAGTAACTCAGGTTATGTAGTAATTGTTCACCGCACTCACATTTTGACAAACATCGAGATAAGGATGTAAACGTATTACTGGATTGACTCATAACCCTTAATTAACATATATTCTGTACTCTTTTCCTTGGTTGGGGAAGGAAGAGACCTAAAAATAGGAATTAAGGCAGTCAAGGTTTAGATTTCAGGTTTGTAGGGTTAGGAGAAAGATTGCTAGAGAGGTTAGAAAGCCACGTCAACACCAAGGCTTTAATGGGTAAAGAGAGGTTAGTAGGATAGGATGTCGAGGGGTTGGGGGTGGATGTGGTTATGAGACTGTTTTGAGTTGCCTTTGGTTTCCAGCCAATCAAGGCCTTTTCGGGTATCACTGGCGACACGGGCTTTATCAGACTGTTTGAGGCGGTACTTGAAGAGCCAGTAGGTGAATTCCTTTAACTCGTCCAATTTGATCGACTTTTTGTCCGGGTAACCTTTTTCCTTTCTGAACCTTTTAAGCATTACGGTGCGGTTCTGACCGTAGATGCGGCGGAAGGCTTCATGGGCGTTGTCTTTGTCGCGGTAATAACCGGATGTCCATCGTTCTTTGCGGATCTCCTCGTCGACTGCGGTCTGCAGGGCTTCCTCAACAGTGATGCCGTAGTAGAAATTAAGGTGCTGGCTGTACCTGGTTTCACCGATACGCTCTTTGAATTCATCAGGGGAGAGTTCCACCGGGGGGTGGTTGTGAAAGAGGAGTGACGTTTTTTCCGTTTCCGGGATAAGGTGAGAGACGGCATCTGAGAGTCGTTCGGCGAGGAGAAGCCAGTCGAAGGCTTCACCGGACACGAGGTAATTCCAGGTACGGTCATTGACGGTTTCTTCGGAGACATTCCAGTTTTTAACGCCTTCAAGGAGGGCCAGGTACCAGTGCTTTCCGGCGGTGATTTCCTGCCGGAGTTTCCTGATGACCTGATTGTTTTCGGAGGTTTCAGGGTGGGGGTCTATGATTTCTCCGTTTTCTGAGGGCATTTTTGTTTATTCCTGAGAGGATTTTAGTAATTTGGATTTATTATAGCATGTATTTTTATGGTTTGGGTGGGAAGAATGGTTAGTTAGTTGACAAAAATTGGATTCACTATTCTAATATTTGTTAATCCCACTCATGTTACTCGAAAATAAAGTCGAATGGGGTAGTGTCAGTCAGTTTCTAATGCGGAGATTTCTGATTTAAGGTTTTCGTAGTACTGGAGTTTGCCGGTGGTGACGAGTTCGGTTATCTTTTTGTTTATGGCTTCGCCGATTCCTGGGATTTCTTTGAGTCGGTTTTCTCTAGCAAGTTGGTCTACATTGACATCCATTTCCGCAATGGTTTTAGCCACTTTTTCGTAGGCTCTTATCTTGAATATGCTTTCTTTTTTAATTCTGAGGAGAGCAGCAATACCGTTAAGGACGTCGATAATCTCAGCGTTTTCCATATAATAAATTACTACTTGATGCCAAGGCTATTTTCAAAATCTAGATAAGCACGCTTTTTCCCATATAGTTCAGCTACTTGATTAAGTTCAATAAAGTTGATTCTTTGATCAATTTCATGAAAAGTACCTGAAAGTAAACTATTCACCTTATTGCGGTCATTATCGGCTGCAACAATATATATATGACTATTCCATAGGTCATACGCATGTTTCAACTTTGCTAACGCGTGGTAGATATCACCGCTAACCTGGACTTCAAAGACATATGTAGGGACAGAATTAAGTACTCGCCGCCACACTACATCAAGTTTTCCGATATCGAAGGTATATTCTGATTCAGCTAAAAATCCTTGAAGAGAACCTATTTCCACAAGAGTGTCTTTCGTTGTATTGTGCATTGATTGAGATTTATCGCTTGTTTTAGGGATTGGATACTCAATTAGCGGTTCTGAAATACCAATTTCTTGACCCGTCAGTTCTGGATATTCATTGAACTTTAGTGATGATGTTAATTCAATAGCAAGACTCTCTGATATATGTTGAAATCCAGCACGTGGGAATAACCTGTTTGATGCTAATCTGTCCTTTTTCCAATTACTAATAGGTATACAGAAAATAACATCAAATTCAAATCTCAATGGCCATATGATATTATTTTCCTTGATTTCATCAGGCCACAGGGGATGGTCTTGTTTGAATTTCGTACGTACAGTACCGAAACCTATTAACCCTTTTATTGGGCTTGTAACATAAAAAAGGAGATTGTCTCCCTCTGTCAAACTCTCCCAGAGGTGTTTTTGTGTAGGTCTGAGTCCCCAAATGTTGTTATTAGCGAAAGCCACTTTCCAGTTTTCAGGAGACCCAACTACCAGCCAATAACTCATTGTAGTACTTTATTTCCCGTGGCAGTGTTTGTATTTCTTACCGCTGCCGCAGGGGCAGGGATCGTTGCGGCCGACCTTTTTCCCATTGACCCGGTTCT
The DNA here is from genome assembly GCA_011191975.1 of Dehalococcoidia bacterium. Taxonomy (GTDB): domain Bacteria; phylum Chloroflexota; class Dehalococcoidia; order Dehalococcoidales; family UBA2162; genus MGML01. The sequence continues at coordinate 55,407 of DUFA01000107.1, read as the reverse complement.
TGTTTTTCTTCGTGGAGGTGGTAGCGGTTGATGTTCCGGACTGCACGGATACAGTTTGTGCTCTTGGGATCGACCGTCGTTGGTTTTCATTGGTAACAAGGCTGACGCGGAAGATAGTGTGGGCGACAGTATGGCGGATGTTATCCAGCAGGGTCTGGAACTGCTCATATCCCATGTTCTTATAGGCGTCAACACTTTTAACCTGGCGAAGGCTCTGCCAGCCGGCTTCGAGTCGCTTTTCCTCCATATCTGTGAGGTGCTCTTTCCAGAGACCATCTATGGTACGCAACATAATAAGCCGTTCCAGCTTCCTTATTATATCGGCGCCCATCTCCTGTTCACGCAGGTCATAGAGGGTCTTGGCCTGGGCGATCAACCTTTCCTCGATCTGTTGCGGATTCAGTGATGAAAGTGATTCTGCAGTTATGTCCGGAGGAAGGGAGTAGATGGTGGCCACATCGGCTAGCAGACCTTCCACGTTGAATTCATCGTAGCGGCTTTCACCGGCGTGGGAAGCTACTATATCCTGGATTTCCTCGGTGACCATGGTCAGAATGTTCGATTTAAGGTCGGCTCCGCTGAGGATTTTTCTCCGTTCACCGTATATTAACTCACGCTGCTGGTTGACCACGTCATCATACTCAACAAGGTGCTTACGTATGTCGAAGTGATAACCTTCGACCCTGACCTGGGCGCTTTCTATGGACCGGTTTATCAGCTTGTTTTCGATAGGAGTATCTTCATCGAATCCCGCCCAGTCCATTATTCCTCTGATGCGGTCACCGCCAAAACGAGCAATGACATCATCTTCGAGCGAGACATAGAAACGCGAGTACCCGGGATCGCCCTGTCGTCCGGCACGACCGCGGAGCTGGTTATCGATACGCCGGGCTTCGTGGCGTTCGGTGCCGATAATATACAGACCGCCAATATCGAGGACTTTTTTATGTTCCTTCTGCCAGTCGGAATCATCACGGCTTTCACGAACTCCTCCGAGGACGATATCGACACCGCGTCCGGCCATATTGGTAGCAACGGTTACGGCTCCGAGTCGACCCGCCTGGGCAACAATTCCGGCTTCTTCCTGGTGTTTCTTGGCGTTAAGTACCTGGTGCTTGATTCCTTTTCGTTTCAGCATGTCGCTGAGTTTTTCCGATTTTTCAATTGACACCGTACCGATCAACATAGGCTGGCCTGTCTTGTTTACTTCAACAATATCATTGACAACTGCCTTGAATTTGGAGTCTTCATCCTTATAAATGCGATCGGGAGCGTCTACACGTATCATCGGTCTGTTTGTGGGGATCACGACTACTTCGAGTTTATAGATCTTGTGAAATTCCTCGGCTTCAGTGACGGCAGTACCGCTCATACCGGCTAATTTTTCATACATACGAAAGTAATTCTGGATAGTGATGGTAGCGTAAGTCATGCTCTCACGCTGGATTTTCACTCTTTCCTTGGCTTCGATAGCCTGGTGGAGTCCGTCCGAGTAGCGGCGGCCGTACATCATCCTGCCGGTGAATTCATCGACGATGATGACTTCACCATCCTTAACTACATATTGGGTATCTCTCTGGTACCATGCATGGGCAGCCATCGATTTGCGGAATATGGAGAGGATATCATTGCGGAGTTTTGTTTCTTCAAGGGTAAGGGCAGCATGTGTTTCTCCGCCGAATCCTCCGAATATGTCTTCAACCTTCATCTTGAATGCGCGAGCCAGTCTTTCCTGACCCCGTGAAGTCTCTTTGACAGTGTGGTTCTTCTCATAGGCAAAGTAGTCGTAATCATTTTCATACTGGGCTTCTTCTTCATACTCTGTTGGGTTACTCGGTTCCTTCGGCAAGACTTTCACCTTCATGCCGCTGACGACAGAATTTACCGCGGTATAGAGTTGTCCGGCTTCTTCAGCAGGACCACTAATGATGAGCGGGGTACGGGCTTCGTCGATGAGAAGGTTATCAACCTCGTCGACGATAGCAAAATGCGTTTCACGTTGCACACACTGGTCGAGTTCCACTACCATGTTATCGCGTAAATAATCAAAGCCAAAGTCACTGGTAGTTCCGTAGGTGATATCGGCTTTATAAGCTTCATGCCGGTCGATGGGACGGAAATGCCGCCAGTGGTCGTTCTCCTTTCCGGTATCGTATCCGGGATCATACAGCCGCGCCGGAGTATGTTCGGAAGGATCCTGCTGAGGGTAGATACTGGCTACGGATACTCCAAGGGCGTGATAGACCGGTCCCATCCAGTAAGGACCCTGCCTTGCCAGGTAATCGTTAACCGTAACGAGATGGGCACCTTTGCCTTCCAGGGAGTTCAGATAAAGCGGGAAGGTAGCGGTGAGGGTTTTACCTTCACCGGTTTTCATTTCAGCTATTTTACCTTGGTGAAGGACGATTCCGCCGATAAGCTGGACATCAAAAGCGCGTTCGCCTATGGTTCGTTTCGCTGCTTCACGGACGGCGGCGAATGCTTCGACAAGCAGGTCGTCTAGGTCTTCTCCCGACTGGAGTCTCTGTCTGAGCTCGTTAGTTTTAGCCTTAAGTTCGTCGTCGCTGAGATTTTCAAATTCGGGCTCAAGCGAATTTATTTCATCTACAACCGGCTGAAGCTGCTTTAGTACTTTTTCATTTGAATCTACGAGTTTACCGAGCCATTTGAACATCGTATTACTTTATTGCTCCCGTTCGAACAGTGCTCCTACGGACTGCCCTGTGTGAATTCGTTGTATCGCTTCACCGAGGAGTGAAGCTATGGAAAGTACTGTCACTTTATCAAGTTTCTTTTCGCCATTAACAGGTACTGTATCGGTTACTGCTATTTCTTTAACAGGACTAGTTGATAGTCTTTCTATGGCTGGTCCGCAGAAAACCGGATGCGTAGCACATGCATACACTTCTGTTGCGCCATGTTCCAGGATGGTATTTACTACGTTAACCAATGTCCCTCCGGTTGTAATCTCATCGTCGACGATTAATGCAGGTTTGCCACTGACATCACCTACAACGTTAAGAGCTTCTTTTTTATCGACATTACCGATGCGTCTTTGTTCAATTATTGCTAGTGGTGCGTAAAGTCGTTCGGCAACATCACGGGCTCTTCTCGAAATACCGAAATCGGCCGCTACCACTACCAGATCAGGTATTGCCCTCTTTTTGTAATAATCGCTTAGAATGTACATAGCGGTAAGTTCATCAACAGGTATATTGAAAAAACCCTGTATTTGGGCGGAGTGGAGGTCTACCGTCAGCACCCGATTAGCTCCGGCTACAGTCAATAAATCGGCAACCAATCTGCCGGTTATTGGAATCCTGGGCTGGTCTTTACGGTCACTTCGTCCGTAGCTGTAGTGGGGAATAACTGCCGTAATACGTTCGGCTGATGCTCTTTTCAGGGCATCAATCATTATCAGCAGTTCGACCAGGCTGTCATTGACAGGATAACATAAAGGCTGAATGATGAAAGTATCTCGTTCCCGAACATTCTCAAGGATGCGGACAAAGGTATTATCATTGCTGAATTTGAAAACTTCGCACTGGCCAAGCGGGATATGCAAGTATTCAGTAACTGCCTTCGCCAGGTTCGGGTTAGCATTGCCGGTGAATACTTTTAATTCGTCCACGCTTGCACCATCCTTTCAGCTTTTTCAGTGACAAACTTATTATATCACCATAACTGTCTTAACTTAACCCCCAATTTGGGTGTGATAGGATAATTTGGTTTTATTTCCGGTTCGTTTCAGTGATACTTTTGGTGTGTCTAATTTTTTAACCTAGGTTATTAATCTAACCATTTTCCGTCGAGAAACACCGAAAAATAGAATTCGAGGTAATCAAGGTTAGTTGTGATCGAATAGAACGGTTGCTTAAGTGGGAAAAGGGTGGGGGAGAGAGGGGATTTATATAGATTGCCACATTGCTTCTATTGGATTGATACTCCTCGTAATGAATTATCCCGATTGTTATCCCGCGCTTGACACGGGATCCAGAATATCCTGTCTAGGGTAAATCAACAAAAATCAAAAATGGTCAAGAATTCAATGTTTTTTCGATTCCCATCTTCGCGGGAATGAAATTGAAAGAGTGTGAGAATGTAAAGAAAGGATGGGTTCAGCGGGTCGAGGTGATACGGGGGTATTCCCAGTTAGTGTTGTCTATTATAATATCGGCATGTTCGGAAGGCGGGTATTCGGCGAGGTATTTTTTCTGGGCAGGGATATATTTAACCTTGTATCTTTCCTCTTCACCACCTCTCGCCAAACCTCTTTTCAGGCATTCCTCGAACGATATATCCAGGTGTACATAGTAATCAACATATGACGAGAGTTCTTTCCTGAATAGGAAGACGCCTTCGAGGACGACTATTGTATCTGGGGATATCGAGTATGAACGCCTATCCCGGTACGAATCCGTTTCGAGGTTGAGGACCGTCAGTTCGGTGGAGAGACTGCCTTTTTTAGAAACAGGAACTAGTAATTCCTTGATAATCCTGTCGATGTTGAAACTCAAATTGAAGTAGTTATCGGCGTCGTTTTTTCCCGAATGCCTGATACTTGTCGGGTTGTGGAAGTCATCGATATGAATGACTTCCACAAGGTGATTTTTATTAATAAGGTAATCGTTTAAACATTCGGTGAACAAGGTTTTTCCTGAAGCATCGATACCGGTAACTCCGATGATGAATGGATGGTAAGGTTGTTTTAGTGAATTAATATTATCCATTATTTTTTTAAATATTGGTAGTCTTCGGTCGAAGATATCAAGGAGTGCCGGGAATTCATTAATCGTGAGATCCGCCTGTTCCGGTTCTTCACCACCATACCCGTAGAGGGAACCTATCGACAGAGAGTCGGTATTATGTGCAGCTTCAAGGTCGTGAATCCGGTCACCGATAATTGCTGTACCGGGATTACTGAACTTTTCCCTGATCTTGCCTGCCAGTTCCGACTTGGTAAGGTTGTTTTGACCTATACACTCGGTATAGTCGAAATGTCCCCTGATTTCCAGGGCGTCGATTACTGTATCGAAATATCCTGGGGTGCTGTTGCTGAACAGGGCGAGTCTGTATCCACGTTTACGCAGGATTTCCAGCGTCTCTTTAACACCGGGGTACCTTTCACCGAAAAGTCGGTAGGTTTCAGCCTGTTCTTCGTGAATTTTCTCCTTGATCTTCTGCCAGGTCACGTTACTGCCGGGAGGAGTGAGTGCGATGTAGAATTCAGGCGAAGGCGCGCCGAAGTACTTCTCCATTTCTTCCGCGGACATCTGTAGGGTCAGATTGAGTCTGGTAAAAGCTCTTTTTACGGCTTCATAGATAGGTCTGGTCGTTGAGGAGATCGTGCCGTCGAGGTCGAAGATAAGCAGTTCGACATCGCCGGCACTGATATTTTCTCGTTCTTTGTTCAATCGTCTTTTAGTATTTCTAGTCGGTGAATCCGGGCACCGGAAAACGTGCGCACAGATCAAGAACATCCTTCTTTACATCACCAAGAATAGCTTCATTTCGTGGATCTTTCAGTACTCTGATGATCATCTGTGCTACCTGTTTCATTTCTTCTTTACCCATGCCGCGGGTGGTCAAGGCTGGAGTTCCGAACCTGATCCCACTTGTTTTTAATGGAGGTAGCGGGTCGAAAGGAATGGGATCCCGATTGGCAACGATTCCGGCTTTACCAAGAGCTACCTCAGCTTGTCTGCCGTTGATATTCATACCAAGTAGTTTTACCAGGAGGAGGTGAGTATCGGTACCGCCGGAGATGAGTTCGAACCCACCTTTTTTCAGTTCTTCACCGAGGGTAAAGGCGTTATCGATGATGTTTCGCTGGTATTCGGCGAATTCGGGCTGAAGTGCTTCATGGAAAGCCACTGCCTTGGCAGCAATGATTTGCATCAAGGGACCTCCCTGGATGCCGGGAAACACAGCAGCATCCAGGGCTGAAGCGTACTCTTCACGGGCTAAAATAAAACCACCCCGTGGACCGCGAAGCGTCTTGTGGGTGGTTGAGGTAACCACGTCGGCATATGGAACCGGAGATGGGTGCAGTCCGGCGGCTATCATGCCAGCGGTATGCGCGATATCGACCATGAGTTTCGCTCCGACCATATCAGCGATACGGCGGAACTGTTCGAAGTCGATAATCCTGGGATAGGCGGAGGCGCCAGTAACGATAAGTTTCGGTTTGTATTCTTTCGCCAGTTTTTCAAGTTGAGGGAAGTCTATTCTTTCAGTATCTTTGTTAACTCCGTACCTGATGAAGTTGAAGGTCCTGCCGGAGAAGTTTATCTTCTCACCATGGGTGAGGTGACCGCCAACGTTCATCTCCATCGATAAGACGGTATCGCCGTACTCCAGTAGTGCGTAATATGCAGCAGTATTAGCCTGGGAGCCGCTATGAGGTTGTACGTTGGCATATTCGGATTTATACAGTTTTTTTAATCTTTTTACGGCGAGTTCCTCCAGTTCGTCGGCGTTCTCGCAGCCACCGTAATAGCGGTTATGAGGGTAGCCTTCAGCGTATTTGCTTGTAAAAACGGACGCTTCGGCCTCGAAAACTGCTTTACTGGGATAGTTCTCCGAAGCTATCAGGTCCAGTGTTTCGTTGTGTCTTTTCAATTCCTGGTCTACAATACGACTGACTTCGGGGTCGTTATGATGCAAAGAACTCATTTTCCCTCCCATTTGAAGTCTACAACCCGGTGTGATTTGGTGTCAATAAATTTATCGTTAGCTATCAGTAATTTCGTGAAATGATTTGTTGTTAGTAGTTTACTTTTACTTTCCTCTCCCTCAGTTACGAAAGACCCTCTCCAAATGGAAAGAGAGTCTTTCGAAAATAGGATTTCAAGGATCTAAACTAATTTTGTTAAAAACGTGGGACGGTTGCTAGAGTGAGCAAGAAGTCGGGGGAGGGAAAATAGAATGGTCAGCAGATAATAAGAGAATGTTAAAAGGATTGGCTTTTAGGTGTACAAATTTACCCGTTCGTATCGTATATCTCGCTATAATTGACTTCACATAAATAAAGTGCTACTATAGGCAAAAAGACGGAAGAGTGATTGCTTCCAGGTCCGTGATACGATGTCAGCACTGACTGAACTCTATAAGGAAATCGCACTCTGTCAGCAGTGTGAAATAGCCAGGTTCCGCACAAACGTAGTGCCGGGTGAAGGAGCGGAGGATGCGGATATTCTTTTCATCGGTGAAGCACCAGGTTATCATGAAGACCAGCAGGGTCGTCCATTTGTGGGCCAGGCAGGCCAATTTCTGGATGAACTTATCGCTTCCATAAACCTTAAGCGCGAGCAGGTCTATATAGCAAATGTCATAAAATGTCGCCCAACCGGTAATCGTGATCCTTTGCCTACAGAGATCCGAAACTGCCGGAGTTGGCTGGAACGCCAGATAGAGATTATATCACCGAAGATAATCGTGACTCTCGGACGTTTCTCGATGTCGATGTTCTTTCCGGGTAAGTCAATCAGTAAGATACACGGAACGGCGGTTAAGCAGGATGGAGTTATCTACTTCGCCATGTATCACCCGGCAGCAGCGCTGCACCAGGCAGCCCTGCGTGAGACGATAATAGCAGACATGAAGAAGATTCCGGCGCTGATAGAACAGGAAGAGGAAGTAGAGGAAGAAAAGCCAGGACCGCAGCAACTCAATATGTTCGACATGTAATTACCCTTCCGGCGAGATTCTAATATAGAGGTACAAATACATACATAATGGCTAAACCAAGACTTAAAATAATCCCTCTCGGCGGATTGAGTGAAATCGGCAAGAATATGATGGTGCTGGAATATGCAGATGATATTCTCATTATCGATGCCGGACTCATGTTCCCTGAGGAGGAAATGCTGGGAATCGATCTTGTTATTCCCGACATTAATTATCTCCTGGATAAACGTGAAAAAATCAGAGGGATCGTGATTACTCACGGTCATGAAGACCACGTGGGGGCTTTGCCTTTTATCCTTCCCCAGCTTGACGTCCCGATCTATGCTACGAAGCTGACACGGGGATTAATCCAGGTAAAACTGAAAGAACGTAAGGCCCTGACAGGTGCAGTACTAAAGACAGCCCAATTTGGCGCCAAGATAAAACTTGGAAAATTCAATGTAGAATTTTTCCCGGTATGCCACAGCATTCCGGACTCAGCCGGTCTGATCATTGAAACACCGGTCGGTACCATTGTTCACAGTGGTGATTTCAAACTGGATTATACTCCGGTAAGTGGCGAACCGACCGCACTCTCCAGGCTGGCACAGCTTGGGGGTGAGGGTGTACTGCTACTGATGTCCGATTCTACTTATTCCGAATTGCCCGGTTATACACCTTCGGAGAGAGTTGTCGGAGAAGCTCTTGAGAGAGTGATTGCGGATGCGCCGGGAAGGGTGATAATCACTACCTTTTCTTCGCTCGTGTCGCGTATTCAGCAAATCATCGATGCGGCGGCTAAACACGACCGAAGGGTGTTTATTATCGGTCGGAGTATGAGTGACAATGTGAAAATGGCTCTTGAATTGGGGTATCTTCACTCTCCTGAAGGGGTGCTTGCCCGTTTGGATGAATTGAAAGGACTTGCTCATAACAGGATAATATTCGTGACTACGGGAAGCCAGGGTGAACCCACATCAGCACTGGTACGTATGGCTAACCGCGACCATAAGCAGTTAAAAATCAACAAAGGTGACACCGTCGTGATTTCGGCAACTCCGATTCCGGGCAATGAAGCGGTAGTGAACCGAACGGTCGACAATCTTCTCAAGCAGGGAGCGCGAGTCCTGTATGACAAGATTCTACCGGTGCACGTCCACGGTCATGCCAGCCAGGAAGAGTTGAAACTCCTGCTCAATATTGTAAAACCGAAGTTTTTCGTACCTGTCCATGGTGAATATCGTCACCTGAGTTACCATGCCAGACTGGCAAGTTCGGTGGGTATACCGGAAGATAATATATTCGTCCTTGAAGACGGAGACAAACTGGAAGTTAACCCTCAATCTGCGAGAATCACGGATAAGATTGCCGCTAGTAACGTGTATGTCGACGGGCTAAGTGTGGGTGATATCGGTAGTGTCGTCCTGCGCGACAGGCGTATGCTGTCAAAGGACGGGATAGTAATGGTTATCATAGCAGTCAACCGGCAGACCGGAAAGCTGGTAGGGCGTCCGGACATTGTTTCACGGGGATTCGTCGACACCAGGGAAGCGAAAGAAATGCTTGACGAAAGCCGTGACTTGGTAGCGAATGCACTCGATCATGGGAATGACAGGTTGGCTGACTGGAGTTTCGTTAACACAAAGGTAAAAGACACCTTAAACAAATACTATTATGACCAGACGAGACGCAGGCCAATGGTTCTGCCGTTCATGGTCAAGGTATGAACGAGTGGTAGAGGATTGAATGGCTAAGGCTAAGAAAAAAGCGGAAAAGTTTGTTAGTCCCAGGAGATCGGCGTTTGGGAGTATTCTCCGCTTTTTTACATTAACTCCGGTGTGGCAGATATTACTCATCGTTGCAGTTATTGCACTGATTGCCTGGCAGTGGGGGAATATCACGGCATGGTACGAGCAAAACATATTCAGGACATTCGGCTGGGGTATATTCATACTACTCGGAGCGGTGATAACACTGGTAACGGTTATTTGTAAGAGGAAATTATCTTTGTTTATAAGATACTGGAACCGGTGGCTTGCCGGCATTTTCCTCTGTTTCTTCCTGTGGGGAATACTGGCGCTTTTCCCCGGCAAGGGCGTTCTTACCGCGATAGGCCTTGGAGGTAAGTTTGGGCTCGGTATCGTTGGAGGGACTGACCTCGGAGGAATCTTCCGGGTTCTGTTCCTGCTGGTTGTCGGTGTCGTCATTATGTTTCCCACAGGATGTTACCGAATTGCATCGAGTTCGATGTTCTGGTTGATCGACCAGATAAAGAGGCCTGGTTTCAAACCTATGAAGGAAAGCGATATTAAGAAGCACTATGATATTTTCGAACCTCCTCAAATAACACTGAAACGTGAAAAGGCACGCAGGCCTTTTGGAGCTGAAGAAGAGGACAAACCTTCAATCGAAGTTTTACAGGAGAAGGTGAAGGAAAGAGCCAGACCATTACCTGTACCGGAGTTTGGAATCGAGTCACCAAGAGCTAAAAAATCTGAAAAAGAGGAAGAAGCAGAACCAGTTCAGAAAGACCTGAAGCAGGTGGCTCAGGACGTATGGCGAAAATATGGTGAATCTCAGGATCTCATCATTATCGATGGCTGGAAGCTTCCCCCGATTGAAATACTCGACGTGTCTCCTGAAATACAGTTCAGCCAGGCTGATAATGCTGAAAGAGCCAGGCTGATAGAGGAAGCCCTTGCCAGCTATGGAGTCGAGGCGAAAGTAGTCCAGATAAATGCCGGCCCTACGGTCACCCAGTTTGGCGTCGAACCTGGCTGGGATCGGAAAATGAAGGAAATCAGGGAGAAAGACAAGGACGGCAATACAGTAGTAAGGCACGAAGAAGTATCTAAAACAAGAGTTAAGGTAGACCGGATTACCTCCTTGCAGAATGACCTTGCCTTGGCTCTTGCTGCTCCCAGTATCAGGATTGAGGCTCCGGTACCCGGTAAAGCTATCGTTGGTATCGAAGTACCGAACACCATTGCTACGGTGGTCAGCTTACGTGGTGTAATCGAAACGAACACATTCCAGAAATTGCAGGCTAAATCAAGTCTTGCCTTGTCGCTTGGTAAAGGAGCCGGCGGGGAAGCGGTTGCCGGCGACCTGGCGAAAATGCCTCACTTGCTTATTGCAGGGGCTACCGGAAGCGGTAAAACTGTCTGTCTTAATGCCGTTGTCTGCTGCCTGCTTCTAAATAATACTCCTTCTGATGTCAGGTTCATCATGATAGATCCCAAGCGGGTTGAGTTAACGACGTTCAACAGCATTCCTCATTTGGCTACTCCTGTTATCGTAGACACGGATAAAGCATTGGAATCACTGCGCTGGCTGGGACGAGAAATGAACAACAGGTACCAGATCCTGGCTTCCGCTGGAAAGCGTAATATCGACGGTTATAACAAGAACAAAGAAGGAGAGGAAAGAATGCCCTATCTGATACTGGTCATCGACGAACTTGCCGACCTTATGATGACCGGTGGTGACGAGGTAGAGCAGATACTGTGCCGACTGGCACAGCTTTCCAGAGCTGTCGGGATTCACCTGGTAGTAGCGACACAGCGACCATCAGTGGATGTTATTACCGGTCTTATCAAGGCTAATTTCCCGACGCGTATCAGTTTTGCCGTCACTTCACAGGTAGATTCCCGCACTATTCTCGATATCGGCGGTGCCGAAAAATTGATGGGCAGCGGAGATATGCTCTTCTTACCTACCGAAGCATCCAAACCGAAGCGTCTGCAAGGCTGTTATGTGTCCGATACGGAAGCGGAGAGGCTGGTCTATTTCTGGGGCAACCAACAAAAAGGTGACGTGATTCCTCTCCTCAAACCGGATGAACTGGTACTAACATCTCCCTTCGCGAAGGGAGGATATCCGGAAGACTCGCTGATGGATGCAGCCAGAGACCTGGCACGCAATCATGATAACATCTCCACGTCCTTCCTGCAGAGGAGACTTCATATCGGCTACCCTCGGGCAGCACGCATTATGGACCAACTCGAGATGGAAATGGCAGAATGGGAAAAAGAGGATGGTCTGGATGATAATGAATACCTGGAAGACTATGATGACGATGTGTAGGTAGCGACTGGTATCTTCTATGATAAAGAGGGGATGGTGGGAAAATGAAGAAAAACCGATTAAGAGAATTATTGAATGAGGGAAAACCGACCATAGGAACTCACGTGATGTGTCCCTGGCCGGGAGTAGTCGAGGTAATCGGTCATTCAGGAGTTTTCGATTATATAGAGTATGTCGGAGAATATTCATCCTTTTCACTCGAACAACTTGATAATTTCGGTCGGGCGATCGACTTATTTCCACAAATGTCTTCGATGATGAAAGTAGAAGAACAGACTCGAGGGTTTATCGCGATGCGATCGATAGACGCTGGTATCCAGAACGTGCTTTTCACGGACTGCCGCTGCGCTGACGATGTAATAGAATGCATTCGATATGTCAGGGCTGAGACGCCTGAAGCGGGTGGCGTTCACGGTTTCGGCACTCGACGGAGTACCGGCTATGGCGGATATGCCAGTCTGGAAGAGTGGACGAAGGCAATGGATAACGTGGTTATCGCCATTATGATAGAGAAAAAGGGCGCCATGGATAATCTTGAGGAAATCCTGTCCGTGAAGGGCGTGGACATGGTACAGTTYGGCTCTTCCGATTACTCTATCAGTATCGGCAAGCCGGGTCAGGCGAGAGATCCGGAGGTCCAGGGTGCGCATGAWAAGATGATAAARATGGCWCTGGAGAGAGGKRTYCATCCMCGGATCGARRTWGGRAGYTTYGAGCATGCGAARCCRTTCATCGAWATGGGWGTCCGKCACTTCTGYATCGGMTGGGATATGTTTACGCTRGCYGGCTGGTGTCGCCAGCAGRGCGAAGGAATTAAGGAACTTCTYAAATCTCTTTAGRCYRGCGRWTCTNCTACTCATTYTATAWTAATCTTTTCAGAGGTTATAARTGTCCAAACCAAAAGTATTCGTGTCCAGGATTATTGCCGAAAAAGCCCTTGAGAAKCTGTCTAYAGTGGCYAATTTAGAGGTCTGGCAGGATGAATTACCTCCACCTTATGAGGTGCTGAYTGAGAAAGTGCGGGATGTMGAAGGGCTGTTGTCGCTGYTGACGGATAGAGTAGATGCCACYCTSATGRATGCRGCWCCGAARTTRAAAGTGATAAGTAACCTGGCAGTMGGKTATGACAATATCGATATTCCGGAAGCGACGAAGCGTGGAATACCAGTCGGTAACACGCCTGAGGTTCTTACAGAAACAACAGCTGACCTCGCATTTGCTTTGATAATGGCTGCTGCGAGACGTATCGTCGAGGCCGATATATTTACACGGAAAGGTCTGTGGAAAACATGGGGGCCCGGCCTGATGATGGGACAGGATATCCACCATGCCACACTTGGAATTATCGGACTTGGGAGAATTGGCAAAGAAATAGCACAGCGTGCCAGGGGCTTCGATATGAAGGTGATCTATTACAGCAGAACTCAGGCTCCTGCCGAAATAGAAAAAGAACTGGGACTCACGAGAGCATCCACGCTTGACGAGTTGCTGGTAGAAGCCGATTTTATCAGCATCAATGTACCGTTAAATGAAAATACGCGTTACCTGATAGGTGAAAGAGAACTCGACATAATGAAGTCGACCGCGGTTCTGGTAAATACATCGCGTGGTCCGGTGGTCAATCAGAAAGCCCTATATGATGCTCTGAAATCCGGGAAGATTTTCGCTGCTGGGCTGGATGTTACCGAGGTGGAGCCGATACCATCCAATGATCCGCTGTTGACTCTGGATAACGTGGTAATCCTTCCCCACATAGGCAGCGGGAGTATCGCTACCCGTGAGAAGATGGCGTTGATGGCTGCTGATAATATCATCGCAGGGCTGCGTGGTGAATCGCTGCCGAATTGTGTTAATCCTGAAGTACACAAGAAATAACTAATTACTTATGAAACGTCTTACAAAGGATTCTCTTGTTTTCGAGAATCCTTTGTTTACTTTTTTCTCCCTTGCACTCCTTCGTTCGTCTATAGCGAACTACGGTGGATCTGAGGAAGATTGAAGAGAAAACTAACAAAGGCAAACTGATACTTTTTTATAATATACTTAGGGTAATTGACAATGATAGGCAAAACTGGCCTGTTTCAGGGAGGTTATTATGACGAAACGGAATATTACTGAAATACTGATCGGGATACTGGCGATCTTTTCGATAATTCTTGTTGCCGTTGAGTCTTTAGCAGAAGTATCCCAAGGTATGTTAAGAGCGATATATATCGCGGATGGAATTATATGCTGTGTTTTTGCCTGGGATTTTATTATCAGATTGAAGGCTAGCGAAAGTAAATCACATTTTCTAAAGACAAGTGGTTTCGAGATATTAGCCATGATTCCGGCGGTTGCTTTTTATGCGTTGGGTGCAATACCAGCAATATCGACTGGATTCCGTTCTCTCCGGCTGGTCAGAGTGATAATAGTCTTTGCCCGGATGAGAAGGGTGATGATGCGATCTGGTGGATTTTTAAAGCGAAGCAACCTCGTGGCTGTGGCTGGAATCACCATCGTAGTAATCTTCCTGGGGGCTTTTGCCGTTCTTGTTCTGGAAACCGGCACCGACGAAGCACGAATTACCAACTTCGCCGATGCGGTCTGGTGGAGTATATCGACTATTACCACGGTAGGTTATGGTGATATCGTTCCTCACTCGATTCCGGGGAGGATTATGGGTATGGTGCTGATGGTGGTTGGTATAGGAGTCATGGCAGCATTGATTTCACAGGTAAGTGCCGCACTGGTAGAGAAAAAACTGAAGAAAGAACCAGAAAAGGAGGACCTGCGTACGAGTATGATATCCGAGATAAAAGACAGACTCGACAGGATAGACGAATTGAGTGAAAGTGATGTTGTACTTTTAACGGTTATGATTAAAAAATTGAGGATACCTCATGAGTAAGTTTGTTAATTGTTGGAGTATGGATTGTTTTTCCAAATCGTTATCAACCCATTCCTCTTCCATCTCCTTTTTCCATGAAAAGTGAAGGGAAAGACTTAAAATGGGATTGTCTGCAGTCATAATATGATTTTTTGGAACCGAAGTGTGGTTGCAGGAGTGGACAAGCGACGAGGGAGATAGATAGAGTACCGGCATTCATTAGTTTTCGTAAAGGAAGAGTAGTTTTGCTCATTCAAGGTGAACGTACGATGGCATATTATGAATCTTCGACTTCGGGTTCGAAGGTGATGACTCCGTCGAGGATTTCCATAGCTTCTTGTTCATCTTCCTCGAGGACATACAGTCTGTGCTCGAGAGCGAGGGGCGAGAGGTAGAGATTGAGCGATTCAGCTACTTTTATCATCGACAGGATACCATTGTCCTCGAGAATGCCTTTCCACAACCGAGCTTCTATCTCGTTGGGCGCAGTGACGATGTGTACCAAGTCACCTTCCCTCACTACCTCTACGGGAAGCGGAGGTAACTCATCGACAAGCTTTATCCTGCAGTCCGGGCATTCCTCGACCCAGTCCTGGAATTCATCGCAGCATTTCGGACAGTAGGGCATTTTAACCTCCGTAATATCCCACGAATCAATCTATGGGTGGTTTCCGGCCTTTTTCCTTGTCCGACCTAAGCTTATTTATCCGTTTAATGATGGCTTCCTTGTATAACTGGGCAAGATTCTGACCGTGTTTTCTAACTCGTTCCCTCTTACTTGTAAGCTTTTTTTCGCGGCGTTCCTGTCTTGTTTCTTTGTATTCTTCTTCCACCTTTTATCTCCGCAAAATCAAATTCTCTTCTCAGGTCGACTATCCTGTCGCGAAGAAGCGCTGCTTTCTCGAAGTCAAGGTTCTTAGCGGCTATCTTCATCTGCGTTTCAAGATCTTTTATAAGGCGTAACGTATCCTCTTTATTGATCGGCGTAACAGTGTAAGGAGTTCGAGTTTCGGCAACTTCTCTCACGCGTTCCGTAATATCTTTTATCGCTTTCCGGATACCCTGGGGTGTGATATTTCTCTGCTTATTATATTCTTCCTGTACTTTGCGGCGACGCTGGGTTTCATCCATCGCCGTTTTCATCGAGTGAGTGATGGTATCTGCATACAATATTACATGACCGTCAATATGCCGTGACGCCCGTCCCATTGTCTGAATCAACGATACACGGCTTCTCAGATATCCTTCCTTGTCGGCGTCCAGTATTGCGACCAGACTTACCTCCGGCAGATCCAGGCCTTCTCTCAGCAGGTTTATACCGACTACGACATCGTAAACACCAAGACGCAGGTCACGCAGGATTTCCACTCTTTCCAGGGTATCTATCTCTGAGTGCAGGTAGTGGGTTTTTATTGCCATCTCAGCAAGGTAATCGGCAAGTTCCTCAGCCATCCTCTTAGTCAAGGTGGTGACAAGGCACCGTTCACCCTTATCTACGCGTAACTTTATCTGCTCTATCAGGTCGTCTATCTGTCCTTCGGTAGGTTTTATTTCAACAGTCGGTTCAAGTAAACCGGTGGGGCGGACAAGCTGCTCGACTACCTGTTCACTGTACTTGTATTCATAGTCAGAAGGTGTGGCTGAGGTGTATATGACCTGGTTGATGCATTCCTGGAACTCCTGGAAGTTAAGGGGACGATTGTCGAGCGCTGAAGGCAGACGGAATCCGTAATCGACGAGTGTCTGCTTGCGTGAACGGTCGCCGCGATACATTCCTCTTATCTGGGGAAGGGTTATATGCGATTCGTCAATAATTAACAGGAAGTCCTTGGGAAAGTAATCGATCAGGGTCGAAGGAGAGCTTCCCGGAGGTCGCCCGGCCAGTATCCGGGAGTAATTTTCCACGCCGGAGCAGTATCCCGCTTCGGTCAGCATCTCTATATCATAATTGGTACGGGCTTCAATCCGTGCTGCTTCAACCACCTTGTCCTGCTCGTTGAAGTACTTAACCTGGTCGATGAGTTCCAGCTTGATCTGTTCGATAGCCCTCACCATTTTTTCACGACGGGTGACGAAGTGCTTGGCGGGGAAGATATTCACTTCTTCCATCTCGCTGAGTATCTCACCAGTTAAGGGATCGAGGGACACGATTCTATCAATATCATCGCCGAAAAATTCTATTCGCAATGCCAGTTCTTCATAGGCCGGCCTGATTTCAAGTGTATCGCCGCGAAGTCTGAAAAAACCACGCGCAAGATCCATCTCATTCCTGGCATACTGCATGTCTACCAGGTGCCGTAATAACTGCTGCCTGCCGTACCGTTCTCCTCTTTTAATGGTGACGATGAACTGCCTGTATTCTTCGGGATCGCCCAGGCCATAGATGCAGGAAACGGAAGCTACTATCAGCACATCCCGTCTTTCGAGGAGGGCACGTGTGGCGGAGTGACGGAGTTTATCGATCTCCTCGTTAATCTCTGTTTCCTTTTCTATATAGAGGTCCCGTTGAGGAATATAAGCTTCGGGCTGGTAGTAGTCGTAGTAACTGACGAAATATTCGACGGCATTGTCAGGAAAGAATTCCTTGAATTCCTGGTAAAGCTGGGCGGCGAGGGTTTTATTGTGGCTGATAACGAGGGTGGGTTTCTGGACGCGTTCGATGACGTTAGCCATTGTGAAGGTTTTACCGCTGCCGGTGACGCCCAGCAGGGTTTGATGACGGTAACCTTTATTCAGCCCTTCAACCAGCTTTTCGACAGCTTCAGGCTGATCACCCATCATCCCGAAATCGGATACTATCCTGAAATCCGGCATTTTCCTTATTCCAGTATAGCTTTTTTCGAACAAGTGTTCAATCTTTTTCATACTCTCATTAAGGGATTTGGTATTAAATATCAGAGATATTGCGAGTAAGGAAGCGAGTTATTGTTCAAGTGAAACTAGAACATTTAAGTATATCTGCTTAGATATCTAATGGTTATAAGTAATTCCATTTCTCATCAGACTGAAAATAATACTGAAGCAAGGCCGAATAGAATAAGTCTAAAAGGTATCGATAAGTGAGCATCCAGGCCGATGTCCGTTTTACCTCCCGGAATTATGATGATAATAGAAAAGGAAAACGAAAGGGAAACGAAAAAAGGAGGAAAAAATGGAAATGACGCTGGCAATCTTCATGGGACTCGGGATCTTTCTGGGAGTACCGGTGGTAATCGGTCTGGCGGTGACGGGTGGATACCTGGCGGCAACTCACAAGAAATACCAGGCAAAGGTCAAGGTAGAGAAAGCGGTCGGTAAGGAGAAAGCAACAGCCTGAGATAGAAGAGGGAGAAGGTAGATGCCCGGTAGCAGAAGGAATACCGGCAGCGGCTGAAGAGAGATACAAGAAAAGCGCTGCCGGTTTTTCGTTTTCTCATTGAAGGTTTGTGGATAAATATCTACCTATTTGCGAAGTAGCAATTATTCTCCTTTTTTTTATCCTCTCCTCCGATTACGAAATCACCTCCTCTCCAAAGGAAAGGAGGTGGTTCGAAAATAGGATTGAATATTACCTGTGTCTTTATTCTTTAGTAGGGTATATGTGTGAGTATAGATTTCTTCTGGGCGAATGGGTGCGGAATAGTGTAGGTATTTGGTTCTATCGAAAAGAATTTGAGAATACTTATAAGTCATTAATTCATATATAATGATTACGATGAGTGAAAAAGATGATTTACTGAGGGTCCTTACCGGGGCGGGAATCGGCTCGAGGAGAAAGATTGCCGCCAAGATAATGGAGGGCAGGGTTACGGTGAACGGAAAAATCGCGGAAAACCTCCGCCAGCCTGTGGACAGTCGGAAAGACCGTATAACGATTGACGGTGTGGAAATCAACCTGGTGAAGGAAAAACATGTATACCTTGTGTTGAATAAGCCGCCGGATGTGTTGTCTACAGTGAGTGATGACCGCGGCAGGAAGACAGCAGTCGATTTTATTCCTGAAAAGTACAGGCACCTGAGGTTATATCCGGCAGGCAGACTGGATAAGGATACTACCGGTTTGCTTCTTTTAACGAATGACGGAGAACTGACAAACCGCCTGACGCATCCACGGTACAGGCATGACAAGGAATACCTGGTAACGCTGGACAGGGAAATGACACAGGATGAGAAATACAGGCTGGAGAAGGGGATAGTGCTGGAGGACGGGATAACGGCGCCGGCGAAGGTTTCTAAAGGCAAAGATAACCAGGATTACACTTATTCCGTTGTAATCCATGAAGGAAGAAAGCGGCAGGTTAGACGGATGTTCGAGTCGCTGGGGTGCAGAGTGTTTGGTCTCCGGAGAATACGAATCGGCGGACTCACCCTCGGTGACCTGAAAGAAGGTGAGATAAAGGAAACACCGGCGGCGGAGATAAGAAAAATATTTGACATAAAATGATACGGCATATATTTTTAATACTTATGTTATTGTTGCTTTCATGCGCCATTTTAACGGGTTGCTAAGGATACCCCGAGGGTATGAAGGAATTCAGACCACTGGCCGAGGGAGAGAGAGACAGAGACAGGTTGATTGAAATGGCTCTCGGGACAGACGAAACGAAGCAATTGATGGAAAAATATGACGAATATTCAGTCGCGTTATTCTGGGGATATCTAACCTGGAGATTAAAAGACGGGGACTATCAGGCAGGTGGTTCCCAGCTTATATATGACGAAGGTTTTAATGAGAATCCATTTCCTGAAAATGACAGAGACGGCGAACTGTATTACTTCGTAAGTCTATATTTCGGAGAACCGTCGAAAGAAATGGTTATCGTTGCAATAAACCCCGATAACAAAGAAGTCGTGAATGTACAAGATATGGATTTGAAACCGCACAAATGACGGTGAAAAGAAAGGTTGTCTCCGTAACATTCCATGATTTGAAGAAACCTATTGTTTAACGGTATCCGAGACAGGCACAGAGAATCCAGACCGATTTCGTAAGCGGTTCGCCCCGGAAATTGAACCCTTTTCTTTGAAAAACCATTTCGAGATCATCGAAATATGCAGGATATTCTTCGTCTATTTCATCGAACTTTCTAGCTTGTTCCGGATCTAACAGTTTTTGCCTGATGCGGTCTTTCTCCACCGGATTTTTGAACATCAAGTCGGCGATGACAATCCTGCCGCCGGAATGCAAAATATCCCGCATCAGTAAAACGGATACGGCTTTTTCGGTCTCGGTCAGATGGTGGAAAGCAAAGGACGAGACGATGATATCAATGCTTTCCGATGGGAGTGGGATATCCAGGAAATCACCTTGTAGTACTACCAGGTCCGGGTACTTACCTTTACAGATTTCCCGCATTTTTTTTGAAGGATCGATGGCTGTTACCATTAACTTCTTTTCAAGGAATTTTATCGAAAGGTTGCCGGTCCCGGCGCCGATGTCCAGCACCTGTGGATTTTCATATTTCTCAAGCTCGCAATACTCAACAACCTTGTCCAGGATACAGTAATAATCACCGAACATCCAGTCATCGGAATCGTTCGCCTTCTCCAAGTCTTTGTCATAGGTAAGAGCCCATTTATCGAAAGTATTAGGTTGGTGAGTCATTATTCCTCTATCTCAATATTATCACTCCTAATCTCTTCCGCGAAGTTGATGCGTTTGACCGAGAGGGGTAGGTAGTTGACCATCTTGCACTCGATAAGGTCTTTCAGTTTGAGTTCATCCTCGGTAAACCGGGCGCGGCCTGTCTTGACCTCGATGAAGTCGATTCCCTCGTCATATTTGATACCAACGAAGTCGATGGGATCGCCGAGGTAGAAAAGGCGGTCGTACTTGGTGAGTTCCAGGGTAGCGAGGAGTTCGTTGAGTTTGCCGGAGCGAGTCCCCTGGCTTCGGGTGATGGATGCTAGGACGTCGCGTGGCATATCCTGCAGAAGGTTGTGGATCTCCTTCACCGAGTCGGCTGAAGCTAGGGCGTACCTGAGCTTGGCTTCAAGCTCAGTGATATCCGGTATCTCGATCTTTCGGGGTCGCATCACGAGGAAGACGACCAGCAAGAGCAGGATAAATATTATTACATAGAGAGCTATTTCCATGTTTTCTACCTCACCACTTGAAGAATTCCTAAATACTAAATTTTTAATCCCAATTTGTTTTTATTGTATAGAATATGAGATTTACACAATCTTACAATAATTGAGTGGCAAGCGAAAGAACGATGTGGTAGTGATCATGTACACTGCATATGCATAAGGTGGTGAGTAATGGTAATCGTGAAATTCCCGTGTTAGGTTTCGAGACTCAGTTCACGCTGAAATTGCTCAATAAAGGACAGCAGAAACTCAAATCGCTGTTCAGCCATTTTCTTTCCAGTCTCCGTATGAAAACTATCAAATATCGGTTTTCTTCCCTCGAGATATTTTTTCGGAATTACCTCGATGCTTGTTTTACGATCGAAAGCACTCGTTCTCTGAAACGCACGCGCTACCCAGGTTGCTCCGAGAGCTTCAAGTTTATCGGCATCATTTACTACTCTGGATTCTAGCGAAGTCTGGCTATGAGTATGATGTTCTTTGATTATTAGAGTTACCTGTTTAGTTTTTCCTTAAGGATAATTATATTGATTAAGAAAACGTTCTGCTATAAGAGCTCCTACCTCGGCGTGATCATAAGAGGGAAGCGCATATGTACCCAGAAATTCCTGAAATTCATTATCATCCTTACCTGAAGCGTGTCTGCCCCATGCAAGTGGTACGACTCCTATATCATGTAACAGGGCAGCTATCTCGACCAGTTCAAGGTCGACTTTCTCTACCTTACCAATCTTTACAGCCAGTTTTGCCACACGCCGGACATGATCAGCTCCATGACAATAACTCAGGTCAGAGTGGTATTTGTCCAAGAAAGCGTTGATAATTTCGACAAGTTGAGTGTGTGATAATGAGTTATTCATAATTAGCACCTTTCCTGACGGCATATTCAGAACTTAACATATGGTTCATCCCTGCTGTTTTTTACATTTCGAATTCGTTTATAGTTCTCTAATGATAGGTATTCATAATATCAAGTTAGTTAATCAATATCAACAGGATAGTGATTAACTTATTTCAAACTTGTGATGCATCTCCGGATGGTGTAATATATCTTATTTCAAGGCACTCGTTCGTGCATTGATCGATTATTTCTCTGGTCTATTCACGTGTATTGATTAAGTATTGACGGGGGATTTTTTACTGAGTAGGCGAGTATATATCGGGAGTATAAAAACCATATAGACTTATTACCACGAAAGCCGGGTGTCCGAAACATAAATCGGACACTCTTTTTTTGATGATTCGGAAAAGACTGTTTATGAAAGAAAAGATTAAAAGACTATTAGCAATTTTTACCCAGAGCGGGATATGGAGTCGGAACCTTGCTTTGCTGGCAATTGCTATTTTCCTGCTGAGTCTCGGCACCGGTCTGCAAAATGGGGTCAATACCAACTTTATGAAAGAACTGGGACTAACCGGCTCACAGGTCCTGCTGCAGGCAGGTATCAGAGAAATCCCGGGTCTGGGACTGATGTTTATCGCAGCTCTTGTCATGCACCTTCCACTAACCTGGCGCTCGGTAGTTTCCGTAGCCATTATGGGTGCAGGATATGCACTGTATGCCGCCGTTCATTCGTGGTCGGCACTTGTTGTCGTATCACTTATGGCCAGCCTTGGTTTTCATCTCTGGATGCCTCTGAACAATTCACTGGGACTCGGTCTGGCAAGCAAGGAAAATGCGGGAAAGGTTCTAGGGACTCTGGCATCCGTTGCGGCGCTGGCTTCTATGGCAGGAATAGGGAGTATTATGCTCTTGACGCAGTGGTTTTCGTTGCGTGTCATGGCGGGGATTGCGGGAGTACTGATATTCACAGCAGCAATAGTACTTATGCGTTTACCCAAGAATATCGGCGAGACGGCAAAGGCTCAACCTCGACTGTTATTCAGGTGGCGTTACTGGTTATATTACGTTCTCCTTTTATTCGAAGGATCGCGTACCCAGGTATTTTCAGCGTTCAATATCATGGTTCTGGTCTACAACTATAATTTAACAGCGCTTCAGATCAGTTTCCTTCTTCTTGCCAGCGGTCTGGTCAATTTCCTGCTTACACCACGTATCGGTCGGTTTCTCGATGTACTTGGTGAACGGACCACTCTCACCGTGGGCTACGTTGCCCTGGCACTCTGTTTTGTCGGCTACGCTCTCGTCGATAACGTATGGTTTCTCTGTGTAATGGTGGTATTTATTAACCTTCTGGTTACCTTAAGCATAGGACTCTCAACCTACGTAAACCGCATCGCTCCTCCCGAGGAACTTACGCCTACTCTCTCCACTGGTATCAGCGTCAACCACATCACGTCAGTCGGGATGTCGTTCCTGGCTGGGTTCCTTTTGCCGATTGTCGGTTATAAAGCATTGTGCTGGGGAGTGGTGGCAATCGTCTTGCTTTCGGTGCCGTTTACCCTGGCGATGCGTACTCAATCTATGCAGCTGATGACTTCGGGAGACGAGTAATAGTATTTGAATGGTCTAAACTAATAAAATTGTCATATCACTGCGTTCTCTTTATAATTGTAGTATTATAATCGTTTATATAATAAATAAATCCAGCGGAGGGAAAAGTGGACGCAAAAGCATTTTTAAAGATCGGTCTTGACGGCCTGGACCGGAATCTCGGTCGGGTAACCGACGGACTCAAGCAGGAGGAGATAGCATGGAAGCCGACGTACGGGGCTAACTCGATCGGGCTTATCCTGTTTCACGTCTTCAAGTCAGAGGATTCCTTTATACAGGAGCGGTTGCAGGGAAAACAATCATTGTGGGAATCCGGTAAATGGTATGAGAAACTGAATATGCCGAAAGATGAAGCCGGAGCTCATTATACGGCGGAACAGGTGAATGCTTTCCCTGTACCCAAACTGGATGACCTGTTAGCTTATGGCGTGGCTGTACGAAACGAGACGAAGGCATATATAGAGTCTATTTCGGCAGATGATTTTGATGAAATAATATCGATGCAGCCTTTCGGCGACATGCCGAAGGCATTCTTGCTTTCACTTACCGTGAGTCATGCCGCTGGACACCTTGGTGAGATGTCTTATATTCGCGGTTTGCAGCGTGGTCTGGACGGCTAAGAATTCGTATTCGTATTCATGATACAGAATATTATCCCGTGAATTTATACTCTCACGGGATAAACACTGTTCGGAGTATGGATATCCACACCAAACGGGTATAAATTTGACATAACAGAAGTGATTTTTATGGATAAACAAAGGAGACTCGTATACTTTGGTGCTCATCCAGATGATGAAAGTTTCGGAATGGGCGCTACACTGGCACAGTACGCTGATCGTGGTGTACAGGTCTATTATGTCTGTTCCACCGGAGGGGAACTGGGAACAGTAGCTCCAAAGTTCCTGGAAGGATATAACTCTATCGCGGAACTGAGGGTGGACGAACTGACCAAAGCATCAAAAATACTTGGATTGACCGATTTCTATTATCTCGGTTACCGGGACTCAGGAATGCGGGGAGCGCCGGACAATAACCACCCCGATGCGATGGCGGCGGCTCCTATCGATGAAATAACCGGACGGGTAGTGAAGTATATCCGCCAGATCCAGCCGGACGTGGTAATCACTCATGATGAAGGAGGAGGCTACGGACATCCCGATCACCTGGCAACGCATTACGGGGTTGTCAAAGCTTTTCATGCAGCCGGTGATCCTAGTCAGTATCCCGATGCCGGACCACCATTCCAGCCGACGAAGCTGTATTTCCTGTTGCATCCGCGAAGGCTGATGAGAGTGCTGATAAAGTTGATGCCGCTATTCGGGCAGGATCCGCATCGTTTCGGCAGAAATAAAGATGTAGACTTGACGAAAATAACTACCATCTCGTATCCGATCCACGCGATAGTCAAACTCGATAAAAAGTATGTTGATATCCGGAACCAG
Organism: Dehalococcoidia bacterium; assembly: GCA_011191975.1. Classification (GTDB taxonomy): domain Bacteria; phylum Chloroflexota; class Dehalococcoidia; order Dehalococcoidales; family UBA2162; genus MGML01. The sequence goes on along the minus strand of DUFA01000107.1, from coordinate 30,812 downwards.
GCTGTTGCTTGTCATGCCAGCCAGAGTGACGGGAGAAGACGCCCGATGATGTTCCGGGTAATCGACCTGTTCAGTAAGTTGCAGGGCCCGAGAGAATATTTCATGAAGGCTTATCCGCCTCCGAAAAGGCGAAAAGAAAAAGACCTGTTTGAAGGACTCAACTAGAGTTTGGATATGTAAAAAATGTCTGGCTTTTTAAAAGCCAGACACCTCGTTTTCGTTCTTTAAGATGTTCTAGAACTTGATTACTTTCGGTTCACCGGCAAAAGAGGAGATAGTGGCGACGGCATCTTTTAGATACAGTACCTGGCAATTGCCATCATCAACGGCGTACCTGTCCTTTAACATTGGATAAGCATCAAGCATACTCTGTTTTGCTTCGATACGGTCATCCTCAACAGCGTTGGCCTGGATGCGAATCCAGGAGCCTTCACTCATCGCACAAATCTCAATCTTAGGATTTACTCCCATCTGTTTGGAAACGTCTTTTACTTTACCTGTCTGGATGTAGAGTTTATCCTCAAAGATGTGGTAAGTCCCGAAAGGCCGCACTCTCGGCTGATCACCCTCTACGGTCGCCAGGTAATAGACTCCAGCTTTCTTTAAGAAATCATAAACTTCCTGCATGCAAACTCCCTTCAATATATTTTGGATACTAGGATTTTACCACGTATGGTTATAAATACAAAGGTTGTATGATTATTATATGCGTGGATTTTTAAAGAATAGGCAAGAAAGAGAGTGATGATATTGTAGTTGGCTTAACCTTATAATAAGATGCGAGCATCGACATGAAATACAAAGCGATCATTTTCGATCTGTTCGGCACGCTAATTGAGAATATGCTCTTGTATGATTACAGGTAGATACTGGTTGCAATATCGGATATCCTGTCAACGGAGCAAGAGCGGTTTATAAATCTCTAGCTGGAGTATTCCGACGATTGTATGACGGGGGCATATGAACAATGCAGATTGCATGAATCTGGTTTGCCACAAGATTGATATAGAAACGACAGAAGTACAATCCAGAAGATGCATGAAGATGTTTGCCGATGGTGTTAGTTCTAGGCTGAAACCTTCGGCTGCCACACTGAACGCTTTATCAAATCTGCGTGAAAGAGAATATATTCTAGGTCTTCTTAGCAACTGTTCCGATGAAGTTACATTGCTTTGGGACGATTCACCGCTGGCATCGACTATACAAGGGCCGATATTTTCATGTTCGGTCGGTATGAAAAAACCTGATCCGAATATTTTCCTTTTCGCTGCTGAAAAAATGAATGCTAAACCTTGGGAATGTATTTTCGTCGATGACAGCCTAGAGTACCTGGTTGGTGACAGGGAAGCCGGTATGGCGGGAGTACTGATCCAGGACAAAACACTAAACTCATCATATAGTAATCCGGACGATTGGGATGGATATGCAATCTCTTCGGTAAAGGAAATTGATACTGTATTGAAAGATGTTGAGTAAAGATGATAATCCATAGTAAAGACTCCTGGAAAACAGGAGTCTTTTTTGTAGTTTATCAGGTTTCTCGTAATGGAAGTCTAAATATATAACTTTTTACGGTTTTAATTCGGAGGTGCAGTTAGGACATCGGGTAGCATTGATAGATATACTGGTGAAACAATAGGGGCACTCTTTCGTATTGGGTGCTGGGGCTGCTTCCTTCGCTTTCTGGCGTTCATGCATTTTCGCTATAGGCCGAACGATAAAGAAGAATACCACTGCAGCCAAAATAATGAAATTTATTATTGTATTTACAAATACACCGTAGTTGATCGAGACTGCACCGGCTTCCTGAGATGCTGCGAGAGACGCATATGGTCCCGCTACTGCCCCTTCTTTCAAAACGACAAATAGGTTAGTAAAATCCACATTACCCAACGCGAGCCCTATCGGGGGCATTATGATATCTTTTACAAATGAATTGACGATAGCCCCAAACGCTACACCTATGACAATGCCAACCGCCAGATCAACAACATTCCCACGCGTGATAAAAGTCTTGAAATCCTTAAGCATACAACCCCTCCAAATATTACGTGGATATATTATTCACCTTGCCTTAATAATTGTCAATCATTATTGAAATATGTTTAAACTATGTTTTAATCCTATTGTGCAATAGCCTATGTAATTTTGATGTCGTGTAAAAATATGAGATGAACAACGGGTTAATGGATTTAGTTTACCTTGGTGTCGGATGTACAATGTGTATTTTGTTTGCCCAGATTCGTAATAAACTTTTATTATTTGACTTGTCTATACGGTCACGATAGACTTGAACCAATAATAGTAAATCAATTTTGGATGAGTCCTTGAAGAGAATTTACTGATGTCTGATAGTTCTGATAAGTCAGGTCCTCCTGTTGAGTTTTCAATCGATCATACAGCGATAAGCGTTTCCAATCTCGACGTCAGTGTGCGTTTCTACACAGAGATCCTCGGTTTTACCTGTGAAAGGATGATCGATATACTAGACGGGAACGGCAGGATTGCACTCCTTAAGAAAGCAGATTTTACTATAGAGATGTTCCAGTTCACCGATTTCATACCTCTTCCCCAAACCGATGAGATAATGGTTAATGATCTCAAGAAAATCGGTGTTAAGCATATCGCTCTGAGAGTGAACGATATTTGGACTGCGGCTGATTATTTCAAAGAACTTGGAGTTGAATTCATTAATGAGCCGGTTAAGGGCGCGCGAGGATTTTATCGTTTCTTTATCAAAGATCCTGACGGAATGCCGGTAGAGTTAACTGAAGGCCCGGACTCAAGTTAACAGCGATAATCGGATATATTCAGTCAAATTTCCAGAATCGAATTTGACAGGAATACAGATTGTTTTTTCATACTATGTTCTCAAACATCTTGGTGTCTATTTTTTCATTTATACAAAGATTTAATGTCGTTTGGGTTTATACATGTTTCTGGCTTTTAACTGAATGTAAATCTAAATAATAGTCAATCACTCAAGGCTTCTTTGTATATTTATAGTCCGAATGCATGAATAGAAAATCATCCTTGTGAAGGTTACCCGTACTACCAAACGGATATATCATAAAAACGAGATTGGTACGGTAATAACAGGAAATAGTGCCTGTTAAGCTAAATGATTATCGTACCATGAGTATAAGTAAAGGTATGATGTTATGAATATGAATTATGAGAAGAACCTTAGTGACGCCTTATTGAAGTTACAGGAGTCTTTAAACGAGATAGTAACGAATACTTATCTATTGGGAGTTAATGACGGGTATAAGTTAGGACTCAAGGGAACCTGGGAAGACGGGAATAAACCAGGCGACGATATAATAACTAAACCAATAAGTGAGCTGGACATTCAAAAATCGACCGCCTTACTGGAAGCCGAGAAAATATTGCGGGAATATTCATAAGCATTTACAGGTTATAAAAATCATAACATAGTGTAGATTGATAAAAAAGGATAACTAATCGGAGAATGCTGCCTGGAAAGGTTTATCTAAATACCTCCTTGATTTTGTAGGTTATCAGGAAATAATTCCCCGAGATGGCTTTCTCTTAATAATACAACAGCTCAATTAAGAGCTGTTTTTTAATTGCCATTTTAAATATAAAGGTACAGTTTACTGATATATTACTATTAACCGCTATTAAAGATTTAACTACCATCGGTAAACATCAGGATATTTATCCAGCTATGTTTGTAGCCACTTGATACTACTCAGTTTTAACAATCCTATTTTTCTCGAGACAAAGAACAGGAAATTAGCTACAGTAGGATTTTACCCGAACCACAGAATCGTCGTCTCTGTGGTTTCTATCTAAAAAGTAGCCAAAGGATATGTAACACTGTTAGATTCTTGTACGTACTATTATGGTAGAGGACAAATTGGGGAGGAATGAACTGAAATGGCTTTTGATGTTGGTGATCAGGTTATATATGAAGATAAAGGTATAGATGGAGAACGCATAAAAGGGGTGATAATTGACATCTGGAAAAATAACAGGAAAAAAATAACTAACTACTTTGTAATGCTGGATTCTGGAATTTACGTTCAAATTACCTCACACAACCTTAAGTGGAATAAAGTAGAAGCGCCGGCTCTTATACCAGCATAAACGTGGTCAAAGTAATAGCAGCTCTTTTGAATTTCCCCTTTCCAGGCAGAGAGTAACGCTGTAAACAATATTTATTTTCTGCTTGCAAATATAGCGGATAGCATCTCTGATCGGTTTAGACTTTCTTGGTAGCTATTCCGGATGGATACTTTTTTGGTGAATTATGACCTGGAATAGGGTCGAGTAGAAACTGAAACGATGTTATTTTGATACCATCGCGATCCCACAACCGTAAGGTTGTGGGAAATTCATTTATTGCTGACCTTTATACGGTTGTTTGCCCAATCATGCATACTTGTAAAAGATATCGTCTGGATTCAACGTTTAAAGGAAGATAGCAGTTATTATCGAAAGCTGTATTGCTAGAACAGATTAATTGGTGAACCAGAGGGCTAACAGCAACAAAATCAATCTGAAAAACAATTTAGTCTGAGTATGTTTCAGTATTGTCTTCAAATTCATTATAAAAAATTAATGAAATATTTACGTGAAATTTATGTTCTTTATACGCTGATTTATTGTTGTTTGTTATTTTTTATATGTCTGAGTGTATCCAAGTATGTAATAAACCATTAAGTGGAACCTAAAAGTGAGTCCAAGGTGTTTGGGTGCCTTACGTATGATTCAATATGCTTGATTCATTACGCAGATTGCTCGCAGAGAGGATTTCATCTTATTAGTAGATTGTGATTACAGATAATTAGTTTATATTACATATCTTTTTAGATATAACCTAATCGAAATTATGCGGAGATAATATGAACTGGCAATGGTCGTCCCTGGTAATAATTGAGTATATGATGGCGGCTTTACTATTAGTCGGTGTTGTATATTTCGTTAAGAAAGCGAAAATTAAACGTGAATTAATGCTCTGGGCTAGCGTCGTTGTGGCTACTGCCGCTATTTGGATGTCAGCACACGCAGCTGAAATAAGCAGTGACTCGCTGTTCATTAAAAGCATATTCAGTAGTATCCAGCTGAGTCTTTCAGTGGTCTTAGGCACAGCTTGGCTCGTTTTTATATTACTCTATCTTGGATTACAGAAGTGGCTTAGAATCAGTTTAATAACTCTACTTATTAGCGTTTGCTCTGGTGTATTTATTCTAACCCTCACTAATAATATCCATCATTTTATCTGGTCGTCTGTTTCACTCAATGATATCAACTCATTCGCATCTCTAATATCCACAAAAAATGTAGGAGCGTGGATATTTATGTCTTACACTTATTGCCTTGGGGTGGTTGGAGGTGGATTACTCTTTAGACGTTTCTCCAAAGTACAGAATATATATAAAACGCAAACAAAAGTGATGATAATTGCCGCTATTTTTGTAGCTACTCTTGCGTTACTTGATGCTCTGGATTTGGCAAGCCGTTTGCGGTTAAACATATCCAGCACAGCCTGGGTATTAGGCATAGGCAGTTTAGTCGTACTAGCGAATCTTTCACAAGTTCGAACGAGAGACATTCTGCCAATCGCGCGTGATAGTATCGTTGAAAAGCTTAAAGAAGTTCTCATAGTCACCGATGAAAATACTAATATAATCGACATGAATGCGACAGCCCAATCGATAATAGGTAAAACTCTCCAAGAGAGTTACGGGATTCCTGTCACTCAGCTCTTACCGGATCTATCCAAATATTTCAATACCAGTAACGGTATGGAAAGCTACAATTTTCAGACAACAATAGGTTCAGGTGAACGCTCAAGTATCCTCGATATTGAGGTTACACCAATCAAAGACATTAGCGAAAAAATAACATCATTAGTCTTTGTAGGGCATGATATTTCAGAGATCGTTGGCCTCAATAGACAATTGACTCTCTTATATGAAGAAGAAAAGTCATTACGAAAAGATTTGGAAAAAGAAATTGAAAAAAGAATAGAATTCTCACGAGTTTTGGTGCATGAATTGAAAACACCATTAACTTCCGTAGTCGGTATGGCTGAACTTCTTCTAGAAAGTAATCCAAAACCTCCATATGACAGGGCAATTAGCAGTATAAACAGGAGTACTCTTGAACTAAATAACAGAATAAGTGAACTGCTCGAATTAACGAGAGCCGAAGTTGGTACATTAAGTATAGAACCATACGAGATAAATCCTGCTACTTTTCTTTCAGAAGTTATTAAAGATATGGAACTGAACGTCGCAAGTCAAGATTTAGTGCTTCGTACGGAAATCGACTCCGAAATGCCTTATATTATGGCAGATGAGAAACGTTTAAGACAAGTAATACAAAATTTACTTACCAACGCTGTGAAAGCGAGTGAACCAGGTGGAGATATTCTGGTAGCCGCCACTCTACAAGATGATTACATTAAGATTATGGTACGTGATAACGGCCATGGGATCGATAGGGATGACCAACCTTACGTATTCGAGCCATATTTCAGGGCTAAAGGCATTGCCGAAAAATATGAAGGACTGGGATTGGGATTGACGTTATCGAAAAAGATTGTAGAATTGCACGGCGGCGAGATATGGGTCGAAAGTGAAGTAGGAAAAGGCAGTACCTTCAGTTTTACTGTTCCTGTAAAGAGCTACCATTAATACTGTAACCTAAGTCGTGTACTCCCCGTTCTTATGTATTGTCGATAATCTACCGATATACGCCGTATTCCTTGGTGAATTCGATCATTGCCTTGAGATTTCTAGGATTTACTTCTTCCACGGACGTGCTGGGCGAGAGGATGAAACCACCGTTCTTGCCGACGGTGTCGATAAGCTTTTTACAGTAAGCAATCACCTCGTCTTCAGTGCCTACCTGGAGGAGGGAGACGGGAACGTTACCCGAGATGCAGCAGTGATCCTTGAGGATTTCCTTAGCCCGGATTATATCCGATGCTTCGAATCCGGCAGTGAATTTCCCTTTCGGTAGTTCCAGCAGATACTCGATACGGGAGTCAAAGTGACCTTCGATGAAAAAATTGGGCATAGCACCACGTTTGCAGAGGGTGTTTATGAGCTTTTTACAGGTTGGCCAGTAAAATTTTTCGAACTGGTCTTTCGAGAGGAATTCTTCTATACCACGGGTGTTGGTCATGAAGACCCTGATATCTCCGTTCTCATCCGGTATCAGCGGAGTCTTTTGCAACTTTTCGCTGAGGATAAATTCGCAGAGTTCGATGAGTTTATCCGGCTGGCGGAACATGTCTAACATAGTACCGTGCATGCCACGCAACGAATGGGAGACGATATCGAAAGGTGGCAGGGCACCGACCATGCGGGTGGCGTAGTAGCCGTAGCTTTCCATCAGTTTCTGGAATTTCTCCTGTTTATCTTGAACCTCTCTCATTCTACGACCAGATTCCCTGAGGAGGTCGATGGCTCCTTCGACTTCGGGATCCGAGAGTGCCATCGCGAGTCCCTGAGCGGCTCCTGGTCCGCTAAAGAGTTGGTACAGGGGCGGGAATTTTCCAAGTCCTTTAAGTTTATCGCTTATCCGGGGCAGCTGGATACGCAGCATGTAATCGGTAGGGTCTTTCATATACAGGTCGAACTCATCGGCTTTCAGACCGTCTATCTCGATAGACTGGTGTCCGTGGTAGGGATTAACACCGAAACCCGGCAATTTCATGGTTTTCAATTCGAGCATTGACTGGGCTTCACCACACTGGTAGTTGGTAGCACCGAATGAATCCGGACAGAAATCCTGGAGGGTCTTTTCACAGGCGGTGTACCAGGCATCGAAATCATTATAAGCTGCGGCGAAAGGTATGCCTGTATACCTGGCTGGAAAGTAACCCATCGGGCAGTTAACCGGTACTCTATCAGGAACGCCAACTGTCCAGGCGGTATGGATTCTTTCATATCTTTCTTTACGGAGTTGTTCCCCCGGTTTGCCGATGTCAGGATCTTTGTACATAGGATTGCCCTCCGAGATTGTATTTGTTATGAACTGAGTGTGTGAACCAGATTTATATAATGTTACATGAGTTATTACTTAGATACAACAGTGAAGTATTACCTTTCCTTAATCTGATATTCTTTTCCCCTCTCTCCCTGTAGTAAAATAACTGGAGAGAGTAACTGAAGTGTGTTCTCAGTGAATTACGTCGTTTAATGCCCCATGGTTTTTGGCCTGTACCGGTCAATTTGCCGGTCAGTTTCGAACTTGAAAAAGGTATCTTGTACTAATACAATACACTCTGGGTGTGTATAAAAAAACCATTGAAGCAAGAGGATTCAGTTGACCGATAAACTGAAACTTCCCAATTCCGTAAGAATTCTCTTAATCTTTCCTTTACTATATATATTCCTCGTCGGTATAAAATTTATCAGTGTTTCTTTCGGTCTTTTTGGCAGTGGTTTCGCTGAACAGTTAGTAAATTTCTACTCTAATCCATTCTGCGGTCTATTCACAGGAATTCTGGTTACCAGTCTTGTCCAAAGCTCATCTGCCACTACATCACTTATCGTCGGTTTGGCGGGTAGTGGTGTCCTTCCCCTTGAATCCGCTATTCCTATGGTAATTGGTGCAAACATGGGTTCGACTATTACAAGTCTTCTGGTGTCATTTACCTTTATTACCAGGAAGGAAGATTTCAAACGAGCTTTTACAGCTGCTACGATGCATGACTTTTTTAATGTTTTTACTATTCTCGTGTTTTTTCCTCTGGAAATTTTCTTTCATATAATTGAAAAATCGGCCGTATTCCTGACAGGCATCTTTCAGAATATTGGGGGAGTAGCTTTTATTAGTCCGGTCAAACTGATCATTGAACCGGTGACCAAGAATATTCAGCATCTTCTACTGGATACCTTCGGAGTAACTGATATCGTAGCCGGTATTATTTTGTTAATAATAGCAATCTTGATCGTTGTTTTTTCGCTGATATATCTTGTGAAGATCCTAAGATCACTTGTTGTTAATACGACTGAGAGGGTACTCGACAGATTCCTTTTTAGAAACACCTTTACGGCATTTATACTTGGAATGCTTTTAACTGCGGCAATCCAGAGTAGCGCTGTCACCGTGTCAATGGTTGTAGGAATGGTAGCCGCGGGCTTCCTTGATCTGAACCGTGCGTATCCCTTCGCACTGGGTGCAAATATCGGGACTACTATTACCGCTCTCCTGGCTTCTCTTGTTACCCTGAACTCAGAATCAGGCTCTGGAGTCGGTACAATTGGTTTAACCGTTGCTCTATCTCACCTTATGTTCAATATTTATGGTACAATAATATTTTTACCGTTACGAAAAATACCTGTATATTGCGCAACGAAGTTTGGAGAACTTGCTTCGGAGTCAAAAATATGGGCGGTTGTTTTCGTGGTATGCGGATTTTATCTGGTGCCGCTAGGCTTGATATTCCTGACACGGTAAAGTCGATACGGTAGAGTGGATAAAGAGGAACTCGATGAAAAAAGATATAGCAAGCATGGTTTCAGGATCACCACTAATTAGAAGGGTAATCGACATTTTTCTTGCGATGATAAACTCTGATGAATACCTGTATAACGAGGCATGGAGAGTCATAAGCACAGTACCGAATATCGATAAAATTCCGCAGTATTTTTATGACAAGGATATAGAGGTGAATAACCAGGAGAAAGAGATACGAAGACTGCTTTTCGAGCACCTTTCTATCCGACCTCGAAATGATATCTCTGGTTCACTCGTGCTAATGAGTCTAGTAAAAGATGCTGAGAGAATAGGGGATTATTCGAAAAACATTTTTGAAGCCGGAATACTCTACAGTGGAACTATAAAAGATATTGCGTTTTACAACAAACTTGTTCCCATCCAGAAGAGGATTGCCGATAATTTCCCCGTATTGAGAAAAGCTTTTAAAAATTCTGAAGAAAAACTTGCTCTAGAGATACTCAGGAATTATGTACCTATCAAACGTGACTGCGATACAATCTTAACCAGCCTTTTCAAACAGGAAGTATCCACAAACGAAGCTGTAGTAACAGCGATGTTATCAAGATATTTCAAACGTATTAATTCTCATATCAGTAATATCGCTTCAGGGATTGTCTACCCTCTGAACGAAATTGATTTTGTCAGCGGGGATATTCTGGAATAACGGACATCCTGGGATACTTCTTGACCTTGCTTTTGCAGATCACTTTTCCCATGCTGGTAACTCAATCGTGTAAACAGGTGTCAGCTGGAAAAATACTGGAGGGCGAGTTTTATCTTCTCTTCAAGTGACATATCGGATTCAGGAAGTGTGGACACTGCCCGGCTGGCTTCGGCTATTGAGTATCCAAGTGAAGTAAGGGCAGCTACGACATCAGCATTTTCCTCGGCAAGCTGGATCGCCTGAGTTGAAATTAATCCTTTACTGATCTTGTCCCTGAGTTCGAGGACCAACCTATTTGCCATCTTTTTCCCGATACCGGGGATGGCGGTTAATAAATCGATGTTGTTGGTAGCAATAGCTGTGCTGACCTGCTCGACACTCATTGAGGAAAGCATGGTAAGAGCCAGCTTCGGACCGAGACCTGAAACACCGGTTAATACATGGAATAATTCCAGTTCGTCATCGGTAGCAAATCCATAGAGGGTCATGCTGTCGTCTCTCACTACCAGGCTGGTTTGTAGATGTACTTCCTGCCCGGTGCGACCGAGAGTATTGATAGTTGATGCAGGCATATAGACAAGGAAGCCGACTCCGTTAACGTTGACTATCGCGAAATTGGTACTTATCGATTCCAGTTTACCGTGAAGGCTGGCTATCATATTACTCCCTCAATCACTGCTGCAGCAGGTTATTAACATGTGTTTCACTCATATGGCACAACGCCACCGCCAGCGCATCAGCGGCGTCGTCAGGCTCTGGTGTGTGGTCAAGTCCAAGCTGGAGTCGCACCATTTCCTGGACCTGCTCTTTTGAACTGGCTCCGTAGGTGGTGACACGCTGCTTAATCTTGGCCGGTGTATATTCAAAGGATGGTATATTGCAGTTAGCGGCTGAAAGTATGGCGATCGCTTGGGCACGACCGATGGCAAGGGCTGTCCTGGCGTTCTTGGCGACGAAAGGTTGTTCTATCGCAATGACATCCGGATTGGTAGCAACTATTATTTCCATCAGGTGTTGATAAAGGAAACTCAAACGCTCCCCGATAGAAGAGCGTGCCGGCGGTTTTATTACACCGCATTTGATGAACACCGGTTCGCCATCTCCTGTCTCAATAACTCCGTATCCCATTACGACGGTTCCCGGATCAACACCTAATATTTTCATAGAATTTATGTTGCGGCAGGTTATTGTGCTTCAAACTTTTCGAGGATATCATCGGTGAAATTCACATTGCTGGATACTGTTTGCACTTCATCCAGTTCTTCCAGCTTATGCAGGAGTTTCAGGTTCTGCAGGGCCGGTTTCTCTTCAAGATCGAGGGTAGTCTGAGGTATCATTGATACCTCAGACGAATATATCTCTATTCCATCTTCTTCCAGCTTCTGTCTCACCGAAATAAAGTCTTCGGGAGTGGTATATATTTCTATATAGTCTTTCTCTATCTTAACATCCTCTGCCCCGGCGTCTATTGCTTGAAGAGCCAGTTCCTCGGAGTCATTTCCATCGGTATCAACAATAATCATTCCCTTCGAATGGAAGAGCCAGGCTACACATCCGCTTTCTCCAAGGTTTCCACCATTGCGAGAGAATAAATTACGCACATCCTGTACGGTTCTATTCTTGTTATCACTGAGTGCCTGAACCAGTATTGCAGCGCCACTGGGTCCGTATCCTTCCAGGACCATTTCTATCAACGCGATCCCCTCGGTTTCTCCACTTCCACGCTTGATTGCGCGTTCGATGTTATCCATGGGCATGTTGGCATCTCGCGCTTTCTGGACAGCCAGGCGTAGCCGGAAATTCATATCGGGATCCGACCCTCCCTGCCTTACTGCGACAATAATTTCACGAGTCAGTTTAGTAAAGAGTTGCCCTCTCCGTGCGTCAGCAACTCCTTTCTGGTGTTTGATTGACGCCCATTTTGAATGCCCTGACATAGCTAAAACTCCTCAGCCAGACAGTTAACTTGATTGTTAATTTTATCATTTCTACGTATAGGGGTAAAGACTGAGTATTAGACGGGTATTAGACCAGGAACTAGTAATATTAATGCTTTGTTGACTTAGTGTCCGGTTATGAATAAAATCACTTGAAACGGAGGAAATAAATATGGCATTGAAGGCAGTCATTATGGCCGCAGGAGAAGGGAAACGGATGCGACCACTTACCTATAACAGGCCGAAGGTAATGCTGCCTGTTGCCGGTAAACCAATCCTGGAACACCTGCTGGTTGAAATGAAACAGGCAGGGATTAAGGAATTCGTCTTTGTGGCCGGATATCATGAGGAGAAAGTAAAAGAGTACTTCGACACCGGTGAGAAATGGGAAGTGAACATAGAGTATGTCACTCAGGTTGAACAGGCAGGTACTGCTGATGCAGTTCGGATCGTTGAAAATTATGTTGATGACAGGTTCGTGGTAACAAACGGAGATATAATTATAGATTCCAAAGATATAAAAGCAATTACTGAGGGCTCTGGTAATTCGATAGGTCTGTTTAAGGTTGATGATCCAAATGGACTGGGTACCGTGGAGATAAAAGGCGACTTTATAAAACGTGTGCACGAAAAAGTCGAAAAACCTCCTTCAAACCTTGCTAATACCGGCTTTTATCTTTTCACCAGGGATATATTCAAAGCCATTGCCCAGACTCCGCTGTCACGAAGGGATGAATACGAGTTAACCGATTCTATACAGTGGCTTATTGACAATAATATAAAGGTAGCTTATCGAGAACTTCAACGATGGATGGATACAAGTTACCCGTGGGATCTGTTGATAGCAAATGAATATCTTCTGGCAGATCTGGATTCCGATATTCACGGAGAGGTTGAAAAGAATGCTGTCATCAAAGGTGCTATAAGTGTAGGGAAAGGCAGTGTAATAAGGTCCGGTTCCTATATTTCCGGTCCGGTTGTAATCGGTAAAGATTGCGTGATCGGTCCGAACTGTTACATCAGGCCTAGTACAGCGATAGGTAATGGATGCCATGTCGGTGCTGCAGTGGAGATTAAGAATAGTATAATAATGAATGGAAGTAAAATACCTCATCTAAGTTATGTTGGGGACAGCATTATCGGTGAAGATTGTAACCTTGGAGCAGGAACAAAAGTTGCGAATCTCAAGTTGAATAATAAAGAAATATCTATTGAGGGAAAAGATACGGGAAGACGTAAGTTGGGAGTAATTATGGGTGATGGAGTGGAAACGGGTATTAATTCGTCGATAAACGTGGGAACAATAGTAGGAAGCAATTCAAGAATCGGTCCAGGAACGTTTGTAAGCGGAAATTTACCTCCGAAATCCAGAGTGTTCGTGAGTAAAAGTAACTAACCGGTGGTTCCAGTATTACCTCAGCGAGTTTTCGGACAGCACCGGAAAATAATTGAACGCCTGTTCTTTACATTATTTATATCAATGGATTGACAGTATGTTTTTATACGTGTTAAACATAGAAGCTTTAGTCTCGGTCAATACAGGCAATGCCCGTGAATAAAGTGACATACATAATACAGGAAATGCACTGATAAAGATAAAAAGCGGAGAAAAATTATTAGAAATTATTGGGGATGTATTTGACTTCTTTTTAACCGTAAGATATACTGTTGACGGTGCGTTGAAGGTAAGTTACAGGCTGAGTTTAATATCCTTTTTCCCTCAGCTTTTATTATATCTGACAGGTAGTAAATGAAGATTGCCATAAGCGGAAAAGGCGGAGTAGGCAAAACCCTATTAGCTTCTCTCTTGGCGAAAATATTCGCTCAATCCGGATATTCAGTTATTGCTGTTGATGCTGATCCCGATGCAAACCTGGCAGCAACACTCGGTTTTCCTGACCCGAATAATATAACACCTATCTCCGAAATGGCAGACCTTATCGAAGAAAGAACCGGAGCACGACCTGGTCAATCAGCCCCTTATTTCAAACTAAATCCAAAGGTCGATGATATCCCGGAAAAGTTTGCTAAGAAAATGGATGGCATCAGACTGATGCTCATGGGCAGAGTGAAAAGAGGTGGTGCCGGATGTTATTGTCCGGAAAGCGCTTTACTCCAGACCTTGATGTCTCACTTACTTCTTGCTAGAAATGAAGTGGTGATAATGGATATGGAAGCCGGAATTGAACATCTGGGGAGAGGAACCGCAAGGGCAGTCGATAAGCTTATAATAGTTGTAGAACCCGGCAGGCGTAGTATTGAGACTGCATCCAGTATCAAGGGGCTTGCATCTGAGATTGGGTTAGAAAATCTTGTTGTTGTAGGCAATAAAGTCAGAAATGAATCGGACAGGGAATTTCTAATATCGTACCTGCCCGATTTTACTATTCTGGGATTTATACCATATGACCAGGCAGTAATTGAAGCCGATCATGCCAATCTATCGCCCTTGGAATCGAGTGAGCAAGTCAGGAATTCAGTGTTGGAGATTTATAACAAGCTAATTGCTAGCACCGAAAAAACAATATCAAAGTTATAAAAATCAGAGGTAGGATAGCTACCTCTTTGTAATACCCGGCATGGGGAAATAATTAATACATATATTTAAGGAGGATTTATGGCTTACGATGCTGTAAAAATGAAGGACTGGGAAATTTCCGAAGCCGCTGAAGTGAATATGCCTACGCCAGATGAATGGCGAATTAACCTGGGACTGGAAAAGGATGAAGTTCTACCCTATGGGAGAATAGCTAAACTGGACTTTTTGAAAATTATCGATCGTCTGAAGGACAGACCGGACGGCAAGTATATCGAAGTAACTGCTATCACACCCACACCACTGGGTGAAGGGAAAAGCACTACTTCTTGCGGTCTTATAGAGGGATTGGGGAAACGCGGTATGAACGTAGGCGGTGCATTACGCCAACCTTCGGGTGGACCGACCATGAATATAAAAGGTACCGCAGCAGGCGGTGGCAATTCATTACTCATCCCGATGACCGAGTTTTCCATGGGTCTCACCGGTGATATTAATGATATTATGAATGCTCATAACCTTGCGATGGTCGCTCTGACAGCAAGGATGCAGCACGAAAGAAATTATGATGACGAACGACTTGAGAAACTGACACGTATGCGTAGACTCGATGTTGACCCTACCAGAGTTGAAATGGGATGGATTATCGACTTCTGTGCCCAGAGTCTGAGGAATATTATCATAGGCTTGGGCGGGCGCATGGATGGTTTTCTGATGCAGTCCAAGTTCGGTATCGCGGTCAGTTCCGAGTTAATGGCGATGCTATCTATTGTCACCGATCTTGCGGATCTTCGTCAGAGAATGGACCAGGTCACAGTGGCCTACGACAAGAAAGGGAATCCGGTAACAACCGGTGATCTTGAGGTCGGTGGTGCGATGACAGCGTGGATGAGGAATACCATCAATCCGACATTGATGTGCACAGCAGAGTATCAACCTTGCCTCGTACATGCCGGACCTTTCGCTAATATTGCTGTCGGACAATCGTCGATCATCGCCGATAGAATCGGTTTGAAGATGTTTGATTACCACATTACAGAAAGTGGCTTTGCAGCAGATATCGGTTTCGAGAAATTCTGGAATGTGAAATGCCGTTACAGCGGACTTAAACCTCATGTCTCAGTTCTGACCACCACCATTCGGGCTCTAAAGATGCATGGTGGCGGACCGAGAGTAGTAGCCGGGTTAAAAC
The DNA here is from genome assembly GCA_011191975.1 of Dehalococcoidia bacterium. Taxonomy (GTDB): domain Bacteria; phylum Chloroflexota; class Dehalococcoidia; order Dehalococcoidales; family UBA2162; genus MGML01. Next base: position 14,997 of record DUFA01000107.1, on the reverse strand, counting down.
TTCCCGAAGAATACACCAAAGAAAATCTCGGTCTGGTAGAAGCGGGTCTGCCAAATATGCAACATCTCATCGGCGTTATCAGGAAATCAGGCATCAATCCTGTAGTATGTATCAATAAGTTCCACACCGATACCCCAGCCGAAGTAGCTATAGTCAAAAAAGCTGCGGAAGCTGCAGGTGCACGAGTTGCCGAGAGTAGTCACTGGGCTGATGGTGGCGACGGAGCTCTTGAGCTTGCGGATGTCGTCAAGGAAGCCTGTGAGGATGAAAATGAATTCAGATTCCTCTATCCGAACGAGATGAAGCTAAGGGAACGCGTTAATTTAATCGCCAAGGAAGTTTACGGAGCTAGTGGGGTTTCATGGACTGCAGAAGCTGAAGCGAAAGCCAAGAAATTCGAAGAAGATCCGAAGTATGACGAATACGCAACAATGATGGTCAAGACTCATCTGAGTCTTACTCATGATCCGAATCTCAAGGGTGTTCCTAAAGGATGGACTCTGCCGGTGCGGGATGTCCTGATATATTCAGGCGCCAAGTTCCTGTGTCCGGTTGCTGGTACAATTACACTTATGCCGGGGACCAGTTCGGACCCTGCTCTGCGGAGAGTAGACGTCGATGTGAAGACAGGCAAAGTACAGGGCTTATTCTAGAGTTATTCATTTTTTTATATAATAAGCGGAGGATATTTGGTTGACTTTTTCAATCGCTGTCGCCGGTAAAGGCGGCACTGGTAAGACATCACTGTCAAGTCTTGTCATCCGCTATTTGCAGAAAAAGGGGTCGGGACCGATCTTGGCGATCGATGCCGACCCCAACGCGAACCTGGCGGATAGCCTTGGGCTTAATGTTGACATAACTATAGGTTCGATTATTGCTTCATTTAATGGTGATAAGATTAATATACCACCCGGGATGACAAAAGAAGCGTACCTTGAAATAAAGCTGAACGGAGCAATCACAGAAAGCAAGGGACTGGATCTTATCACAATGGGAAGGGGTGAAGGACCTGAGTGTTACTGTTATCCGAACGCTTTACTGAGGAAATTTGCCGATGATCTGTCGGGAAATTACGCATACGTCGTGATGGATAACGAAGCAGGTATGGAACACCTGAGTCGGAGAACTACCCAGAATATCGATGTATTATTTATAGTGTCAGACCATTCGGTCAAGGGTATCAGAACCGTTGCACGGATCATGGACCTGGTATCTGAACTTAAGCTGGTAGTCGGCAGGCAAATCGTGATAATTAATTCAGTTCAGGATGAACTTGCTCCACGGGTGAAAGAAGAGCTTGAATTACTCGGTATTGAACCTCCGGTTATAATCCCCAGAGACGAAGAAATATACCAATATGATCTTGAAGCCAGACCGCTTGTTGAACTGCCGGATGATTCGAAGGCTGTGACAGCCATCAATAACTTGATGGATGAAATTCTATCCACCGAAAAGGTGGGGATTTAGTTTTTTATAAAAGGGGGTATATGATATGACTGCAGAACTTATTAAAGGAGCACAAGTAGCCAAGGAAATAAGAGAAGAGCTAAAGCAGGAGATAGCCGAACTAAAAGAAAAACATAATGTAGTACCCGGTCTGGTAACGGTTCTGGTAGGGGCTGACCCGGCTTCACAAGTATATGTAGGCCAGAAAGAAAAAACCTCTCAGGAACTTGGTATTTATTCTGAAAGATACGACCTTCCCGAAAATACGACTCAGGAAGAGCTTATGAAACTCATTGATAAGCTCAATAAAGACCCGAAGATCAACGGTATCCTGGTACAACTACCTTTACCTAAACATCTTAATGAAGAAGAAGTTCTCTACGCAATTGATCCTGAAAAAGATGTCGATGGTTTCCATCCGGTAAACGTCGGTAAGTTGATGATCGGCGAACCACATTATCTGCCATGCACTCCGGCAGGTATTCAGCAGCTTCTTATCCGCTCCGGTACGCAGATCGAAGGAGCCGAGGTAGTCGTAGTTGGCAGGAGTAATATTGTAGGCAAGCCTATCGCCAATATATTGTTGCAGAAAGCACCTGGCGCCAATGCTACAGTAACGGTTGTCCATACAAGGACTAAGGATATGGCTTTCCATACCAAACGAGCCGATATTTTAATAGTAGCTGCGGGTGTAGCGAACTACATCAAAGCCGATATGGTTAAGGAAGGCGCGGTAGTAATTGATGTCGGTGTAAATGAGATTGGCAAGACAGCTGATGGCAAGAGAATTCTTGCCGGCGATGTAGAATTTGAATCAGTAAAAGAAAAAGCGAGTAAAATCACACCAGTCCCTGGTGGTGTGGGACCGATGACAATAACCATGCTTATGATGAATACTGTAAGAGCGGCCAAACTGGCTGCTGGAATAGCATAGAAAGGAGGAAATTCTCGTGGACTACAAAATCGATAAAGTGAAAGCTCCTGGTAGAGATGAGGTGGAATTACTTCAAGAAACGTTCGAAGAGGGTAAACCAGATGATAATGAACTTGGAAAGTGGAGACAGAAGCTAGGCACCAGGGACAACATGTTGAAATATCTGAAAACTGGCGAGAGGTACTGGTACAGCGACGATTGGTATGGGAGCGAGAAGAGGAAAAATCCTGCGTAGAATCTTCCCGTTAACTCCCCGAATTAACATGTTTTATAAGGGAGGGAAACATGGCAATAGATATTCCAAAAACCTCATACAGCGGTAAAATCAAACCGGTTACTCTGGGAAAAGGTGATAAAGCTATCACTGTTGGAGGAGAGACTTCGTATCCGTTTTACCTTTACGAAGGTGAAATGCCCAATCTACCCAGGATAGCAATGGAAGTCTGGGACAGCCCACCTGAAGACTGGGCAGAAGCGGCACTCGAGCCTTTTGAAGGAGTTACCGATGATCCTGTTGCCTGGGCGAAGAAATGTATCGATGATTATGGCGCCGAGATGATTGCCCTGCAGATGGTTAGTACTGATCCTAATGGAATGGATCGATCCCCTGAAGAAGCTGCGGAATTAATAAAGAAGGTATCCGATTATATCGATGTTCCTCTGATTGTCTGGGGTGTTGCCGACCATGATAAAGATACCGAAGTTTTACGGCAGGCGGCAGAACTTGTACAGGACAAGAGACTGATTATGGGACCGGTCGAAGAAGCAGATTATAAGAGAATAGGTGCTGCTGCTCTGGCATATAAGCACACCGTGATTTCCTCGAGTCCGATAGACATTAATCTGGCTAAACAGTTAAACATACTTCTGGGTAACCTGGGAGTGCCTGACACTTCCATTATCGTTGACCCAACCGTAAGCGGTATCGGATATGGTATCGAGTACTGCTATTCCGTGATGGAACGAATGAGAATGGCAGGATTGACCCAGAAGGACGATAAACTACAATTCCCTATAATCTGCAATATTTCGAAAGAGGTATGGAAGACAAAAGAAGCGAAACAGCCGGAGTCTGAAGATCCTACTCTCGGTGATGCCGGGAAGAGGGGGATATTAATGGAAGCGATATCAGCTACTGCGTTATTACTGGCAGGCGCTGATGTCCTCATAATGAGACATCCGGAAGCAATAAAACTGGTTAAAGAAATGATTGCCGAACTATCGGCTTCATAGAATTAAAAATTGGGAGGTAGTCAGTATGACAGAAAATGAGGTGAAGAAAAGTATCGATCAAGCAACTATCGAAATGCTGGAGAAAGCAACCTCAGAAAACGTTTCTACTGTGTTCGATAGAGCAGAATCGATGAAACCCTGTCCCATAGGCGCCGACGGTGCTTGCTGCAAGAACTGCGCCATGGGACCATGCAGGATTCCTTTGGCAAAAAATAAGGAAGAAACACCAGAAGAACACGCAAAACGTGTTGGTGTATGCGGAGCGACTGCCGAGACGATAACGGCGCGAAACTTTGTACGTATGATTGCTGCCGGTGCAGCCGCGCACAGTGATCATGGACGGCGCGTAGTTGAAGCTTTCAAGCTTATGGCTGAAGGCAAAGCGGAAGATTTCGAGATAAAAGACGAACAGAAGCTGCTGAAACTGGCGCTTGACCTGGGCGTGGAAATTGGTGAACGCTCGAACCAGGAAATCGCCCTTGATATTGCCAGTATCTGCGAGAAAGAATTCGGTCGACAGGAGGGAGAAATCCTGTTCGGCAGACTTGCGCCCATTAAAAGGCAGGAAATCTGGAGGAAACTCGGAGCCTATCCGAGAGGTGTGGATCGCGAGATTGTCGAATTGATGCACCGCACTCATATGGGTGTCGACCAGGATTACAAGAATCTGATGTTGCAGGGGTCCAGGGCTGCGCTTGCGGATGGATGGGGTGGCAGTATGATTGCTACCGAAATTCAGGACTGTATGTTCGGTACGCCGGCTCCGGTCTTGAGCGAAATCAACCTGGGAGTTCTCGAAGAGGATCAAGTAAATGTCATTATACACGGACATGAACCAGCTCTGGCTGAAATGCTGGCGTCGGTAAGTCAGGAACCGGAAATCCTGGAATACGCAAAGTCTAAAGGCGCAAACGGGGTAAACCTTGCTGGAATGTGCTGTACGGCCAACGAAATTCTGATGCGTCATGGCGTCCCAATAGCCGGCAACTATCTGCAGCAGGAACTGGCAATTATTACCGGTGCCTTGGATGCAATGGTGGTGGATGTACAGTGTATCATGCAAGGAATACAGGAAGTGGCAACCTGTTTCCATACCAAAATCATCACTACTGACGAACGTGCCATGATTACTGGTTCAACATATATGCATTTCGATGAGTATCATGCCAGAGAATCCGCAAGGGCTATTATTAAAGCCGCGATCGATAATTTCCCCAACAGACGCGAAAATGTAAAGATTCCCGAGGTAAAGTCTCCAGTTATTGCGGGTTTTTCGCATGAGACAATCAACTACCTTCTTGGTGGCCTGTTCAGGGCTTCTTACCGTCCGTTGAATGACAACATTATCAATGGAAGGATTCGTGGACTTGCCGGTGTAGTCGGATGCAATAATGCTCGTACCACTCACGATGGCGCTCATATAGCCATGATAAAAGAGTTGCTTAAGAATGACGTGCTGGTCCTTTCAACCGGATGTGGAGCCATGGCGGCAGCAAAAGCCGGACTGATGGTACCTGAAGCAGCGAAGGAATTCTGCGGACCTGGACTGGCAGAAGTATGCGAGACGGTGGGAATCCCGCCGGTACTCCACCTTGGTTCCTGTGTGGACAACAGTCGTATACTGATAGCCGCGACAGCGGTTGTAAAAGACGGGGGTCTTGGTGATGATATCAGTGATCTTCCAGCTGCCGGTGCAGCACCAGAATGGATGAGTGAAAAAGCTATATCGATTGGTCAATACTTTGTGTCAAGTGGTGTTTATACGGTATTTGGTACGACATTCCCAACAGGTAACAGCAGAGAATTTACAGACTATCTATTTAACGGTATGGAAGAACTCTACGGAGGTAAATGGGACTTTGAACCAGACCCGATAAAAGCGGCACAAAAGATGATCGCCCATATCGATAAAAAACGAGCTGAACTTGGAATAGATAAAGCCAGGGAAAGAGTCCTTTATGACATGGAAATGCGCCGTGAACTGGATAAGGTGTAAATGCCATGAAAGATAGTGAAATAATGGGAGGGCTAACAGATGTCTAAAATTATAGCCTCAGCAGCAATCAGGGGAGCTCACAAGATAGTGAACGACGCTGATGAAAAATGGAAGAAAGCTATGGAGAAATACGGGGCGAATGAGCCTGTCGGTTTTCCGAACACAGCATATTTTTTACCTGTAATCTATGGAATGCTCGGTATACCGGTTGAAAAGCTCGGAGATATGGAGCAGGTTCTCAACAGGTGCAAGGCGATTTTACCACCACCGGTAAGAGAAAAGCATCCGCTTCCTTATCTTGGTCCAACGCTGGACGCAGGAATGGCGACTTTGTTCGCTGAGGAGTTGGCGGAAGCGATTCGCTACCTGGAAGAACCGAATTTCTACACAAAGACAGAAGACATTGCCGATGATAATATCTGGCTGGGAGCAGCCGACGATATTATTCTCAGAAAAAGAGGTATCGAGTTTGTCGACGGCACTGCGCCGGGATTTGCAGCGATTCTAGGTGCAGCTCCCACAATTGAAATTGCCAAGCAGATAGCCGAAGAACTGCAGCAGAAAAATCTCTACGTGTTTATGTGTGGAGAATATAACGGTAAAAGATTTTCCGAACAGCTGATTGAAGCCGGTGTTCAAATAGGATGGCCTACAAGGCTGGTATCCTTTGGTCCGGATACAAGTGCTGCTGTATTCGCCATGGGTTTTGCTACACGCGCTGCGATGTCGTTCGGTGGTATCGAGCCGGGCGATTTCAGGAAAATACTTATATATAATAAAGACCGTGTATTTGCGTTTGCTTTGCCGATGGGTTATGTGACCGACGAATGGTACGCGAATGCGGCTGGTGCAATTAACTGGGGATTCCCGGTGATTGCAGATACTCCTATACCGGAAATCCTGCCCACAGGAATCTGTACCTATGAACACGTTGTCTCAAATATCCCCCATGATGAACTCGTGGCGAAGGCTGTCGAAGTAAGAGGTCTTAAAGTTACCGTAGCCGATGTTCCTGTACCGGTAGCTTTTGGCGCTGCCTTCGAGGGTGAAAGAGTCCGTGGTGAGGATATATACCTGGAGTGCGGTGGCGGCAGAACTCAGATGGTGGAATGGGTAACGAGTAAACCTATGGACGAGGTTGAAGATGGTCATGTCGAAGTGATTGGCAAGAACATCCGCGATATCGAACCAGGTTCCAGACTGCCGATGGCCATATGTGTTGAAGTAGCCGGCAGAGAAATGCAGGATGACTACGAGCCGATTCTTGAAAGACAGATCCATCACCTGCTTAATTATGCCCAGGGTGTAATGCATATCGGTCAACGAGATATTGCCTGGATTCGTATAGCGAAACAGGCTATTGAAAAAGGCTTCGATCTTTCGCATATCGGTACGATCCTCCATGCCAAGCTCCACCAGGATTTCGGCAGGATATTCGATAAACTTCAGGTAACGATCTACACCGATGAAGACAAGGTTAAAGAGATAGTTGAGACTGCCAGGGAAGTCTATAATGTTAGGGATGCCAGAATCGAGGGTATGACTGACGAAACAGTAGATACTTATTACTCCTGCACTCTATGCCAGTCATTCGCTCCGAGTCATGTATGCACGATTAGCCCTGAAAGGACAGGACTTTGTGGTTCCTACAACTGGATGGACTGTAAAGCATCCTATGAAATTAATCCTACTGGACCTAACCAGCCGGTTGAAAAGGGTGAGGTTATTGATCCGGTACTTGGACAGTGGAAAGGGGTAAACGATTTCATCTATCAGGCTTCACGCGGTAAGATCGACCACTACAACTTCTACAGCATAATGAATGATCCGATGACTACTTGCGGTTGTTGCGAGTGTATCGCGGCGGTACTGCCACTCTGTAATGGAATCATGACGGTCAGTCGTGAATATACCGGTGAAACGCCTTGCGGGATGAAATTCACAACACTTGCCGGTACGATCGGCGGCGGTCTTAGTACTCCGGGCTTTGTAGGACACGGGAAATACAATACGACTCAGAGGAAGTTCATCAGTGGTGACGGCGGTCTTTTAAGGATGGTCTGGATGCCGAAAAGTCTGAAAGAAGAAATCGGTGACCGTGTAAATACAAGAGCTGAAGAGATGGGCGTGTCTAATTTCCTCGATATGATTGCAGACGAAACGGTTGGAGTTACCGAGGAAGAGATACTTCCGTTCCTGGAGGAAAAAGGACACCCGGCTCTAACAATGGAATCGATACTCGGTTAACGAATTTTATTCCTGGAGGTGTTTGATTGCATGAACACCTCCAGGCTTGAAAATACCTGGGAAGGGAGTAAAACAAATGGCACTGACCGGAATTGAAATATTCAAACTTTTACCCAAAACGAACTGTAAAGAATGTGGAGTGCCCACCTGTCTCGCTTTTGCGATGAGCCTGGCTGCAGGCAAGGCAGAACTCACAGCCTGTCCTCATGTTTCTGATGAGGCTAAAGAAGCGCTTTCTGAAGCGTCGGCTCCTCCCATAAGGCCTGTTACTATAGGCACCGGTAATAATGCACTTAAAGTAGGCGGAGAGACCGTTCTGTTCCGACATGAGAAACGTTTCGAGAATCCTCCTGGTATAGCAATCACTGTTGGTACCGGAATGGATGATGATGAAATAGACACTAGGCTGAAGAGATTTAAAGAACTTCAGTATGAGAGAGTTGGTCTTCTACTCCGGGGAGAGCTGGTAGCGGTCAAGGATGAATACGGAGACGCTGACCGATTTGAAGCTGTCATAAGTAAAGTTACTCAGGGCAGTGATGCGGGAATAATCCTGATGAGTGATAATACGGATGTTCTGGCTGCGGGTGTCAAAGTCTGTGCCGATAAAAAACCGCTAATTTATGCTGCAACAGGTGATAATGTTGATACGGTTGCAGCCTTGGCCAAGGAAAATTCATGCCCGGTTGTTGCTAAAGGTTCTAACCTGGACGAAGTAGTGGAACTGACCGAGAAGCTGGTAGCCGCGGGAGTAAATGATATAGTTATCGACAGCGGAGCCAAGACCGTAAAACAGCTATTCCAGGATCAGCTGATTATCAGGGGATCTGCATTAGCTAAAAAGTACAAGCCGCTGGGATATCCAACCATTGCTATTCCTGCCGAAATGACAGATAATCCGATGAAAGAAGCCGTGATAGCCGGAATGCTGATTGCTAAATACGCAGGTATTATCGTTCTCTCTGATTTCCAGGGAGAGAGTCTGTTCCCGCTACTCGTGGAAAGACTTAATGTTTATACCGACCCGCAGCGGCCACTTGCTACAAAACAAGGTATCTATGAGATAAATAATCCCGGTGAAAATTCGCCGGTGCTTATTACCAGTAATTTCTCTCTTACTTATTTCATCGTATCCGGTGAAATCGAAGGTAGCAAGATTCCCAGTTATCTTCTCGTAATGGATACAGAAGGACTTTCGGTAATGACTGCCTGGGCGGCTGGTAAGTTCGTTGCCGACGCGATAGGTCCATTCATCAAAAAATCCGGTATTGCAGATAAGGTGAAACACCGGAAACTGATAATACCGGGGTATGCCGCTGCTGAGAGTGGTGGTCTTGAAGAAGAACTCCCCGACTGGGAGATATTGATTGGACCACGGGAAGGCTCTCATATCCCCGCATATCTAAAAGCATGGACGCCATAAGGAGGAAAGATGATCCTTGTTGCAGAAAGTCTAAATATAATGTCACAAACAATAGGGCCGGCAATTCGCGAAAGGAATGCCGGACCTGTCCAGGAAATGGCTAAAACTCAGGAGGAGCACGGAGCCGACTATCTGGATATAAACATCGGTCCTGCCAGGAGAAATGGTGATGAGATGATGGAATGGGTTGTTAACACCGTTCAGGAAGTTACAGACCTTCCTTTATCTCTGGATACCACCAATCCTGTTGCATTGGAAGCCGGCCTGAAAGCTTGTAAGAATCCAGTATTGATTAATTCCATTTCGCTGCAACCTGACAGGCTCGAAGCGGAACTGCCAATGGTTAACAAGTATAACGCCGATATGATAGGATTATTATGGGGCGTTGAAGGGATGCCGCGGGATGCTAACGAACGATGTATGCATGCTGTAGACATCGTTTACCGTGCCAGCGAACTTGGTATCGAACCGGAAAGAATTTGGATCGACCCGATTGCCAGCCCAGTATCGGTTGAAATCAACCAGGTGAAAGCATGTGTTGAATTCATGACAATGCTTGCTGACATTGCACCTGGATGTAAGTCCATAGTGGGGCTTTCTAATGTGTCAAATGGTACGCCAGCTGAACTGAGACCTATGCTGAACCGTACCTATATGGTGATGCTGGAAAGGTACGGTCTTTATTCGGCGATAGTCGATGTGTTCGATGAAGAACTGGTAAAATTAGGCAAAGGGCAGATGCCGGAAATCGTTGAATTAATACATAAAGCAATGGATGGTGAAATTACCGATATTTCATCGCTCAGTGAAAAAGAAGCTCAGTACGTGAAGACAGTACGAGTACTCAAGGGAGAATCTCTCTATTCACATTCTTGGCTTGAAATCTAGGGCAGGTATTTACTGAAAATTTATCGAAAACTCATTACCCGCCGTGGCTGAAGAGTCCGGCGGGTAATATTGAGTACACGTGCAAAGGAGTAAGTGAAGAAATAATGGCGGATAATATAAAAGAGTGCAACAGACTGGGACCAAGGATAGCCTACAATATATACATCCTGGTCCATATCATCATGTTCGAAGAGAATTTCATCGTTAAAGCACTCAGACCGATTATGCGTTTTATCGATTCTAAACGCCGGTTACGACATACATGGCATTTTCTTGAGAAAATGGCAAAAGAACCCCTTTTTGACTGTATGAATTGCGGAGACTGCGCTCTGTATGATGTGGGATACCATTGCCCAATGTCACAGTGTCCGAAGAACCAGCGGAATGGACCATGCGGTGGAAGTATGAACGACTGGTGTGAAGTGTATCCAGAAGAAAGAAAATGTGTATGGATCAGAGCTTGTGAAAGATACAGCGGCAACCTCAATAAGATAAAACCCCACATAGTACTTCCTCAGGATTGGCAGTTGTGGCAGACTGCTTCTTGGTTGAATTTCAGTTTAGGTCGAGACCACTATTCCAAAAATGCATACGTTGAATATAAAAAATAATTGCATATATTAATTGTTTACGGATATTAATCCTGGAAATGATTGATACGCCGGTGTTGAAAGGAGAATGCACAGTATGAGCTTGCGAACAGCCCTCGAGAGAGGAGAATTTGTAATCAGCTGTGAGGTAGGGCCACTCAAAGGTACCGATACCACGGAAATACTTGAGAATGCGGAATTGCTGAAAGGCAAGGTGCATGCAGCCAATGTAACCGATCAGCAAAGCGCTGTGATGAGACTCGGTTCGCTAGCTACGAGTTATCTTATCAAAGAAAAAGGGCTTGAACCCATATTTCAGGTGACCTGTCGGGACAGGAACCGGATAGCACTACAGTCAGACTTACTGAGTGCCAGCGCTCTCGGTATAGAAAATGTCCTGGCTCTTACCGGTGATTTTCCATCTTTCGGCGACCATCCCCAGGCGAAGGCGGTATATGACCTGGATTCCGTACAGCTTTTATGGGTAATAGACCGGCTTAATAATGGATATGATATGGTCGGAAATGAACTACAGGGAAAAACAAATTTATTCCCGGGAGCCGTAGTAAATCCCGGAGCTGACACCCCGGCGGCTCTTGAACTGCAAATTATGAAACTTGAGAAAAAAATAGCTGCTGGTGCCAAGTTCATCCAAACGCAGGCAATATATGATGTGGATGCCTTTGCCAATTTCATGAAGAGAATTGAAGGATATAAAGTGCCTGTTCTGGCTGGCGTGATTCCTTTGAAATCGGTAGGTATGGCAAGATTTATGAATAGTAGTGTTGCCGGTGTTTTCGTGCCGGACCATTTGATTCAAAGGATGACCGAAGCTGAGAGGAAGGCGGAAACCGGTATACAGATAGCGGCTGAAATAATAAATGGACTAAGAGGTATCTGTCAGGGCGTTCATATAATGGCTATCGGCTGGGAAAAGCGAGTTCCTCAAATAATAGAAACTGCCGGATTATAAAAGTTTATACACGTGTGTTCACAAATTAATTTATAAAATACAAACCCTCCGAAATATCAGTCCCGGAGGGTTGGTGTTTTCATAACATGAATCTATTGCAGAATAACTCAAACGTATTAAAATATAATTGTTTTGATTAAAGGTTTAGTCGTATATGGATAACAGGCGGATTGAAGTACCGGACAACAAGAATTATGAGTATGCACTTGAGCAAGCTTATACGCTTGTACGGGAAAAATTACTGAGTATCAAGGATCTTGAAAGACACTGCGACAACAGTGCCAGTAAGTACAGCGAGAAAGATGGAAAGAGAAACATTAAAGTTAGCTACCTGGGCGAGGAATATACAGTAATACTTCCGGACATTGACGTATTTCAAGAGGAAGTAAAGAACGAAATTCCCTTTAGAGAAAAAGTACTTATTCTGCATTACTTGGCACAGGCAAAAGGGACACTGTTGTCAGGCAAGTACATTACTTTCAGAGAGTTACCAGAAGGTCCGGTTTATTTCCGGACTTTTTCAAAGAGAACCATTCAGCCGCTTGTAGAGAACTTCGGGAAAGATACCGCCAGGCTGCTGGACATTGGTAAAAATTTTGGCGGTGTTGCAGCTGATTTAGGCGATACATCCATAGTCATACCTGCCTTCAGCCGTGTCCCGGTGACGATCGTACTCTGGAAAGGCGATGAGGAATTGCCTCCTGAAGGCAGTGTAATATTTGATGCCAACATCCAGGATTATCTTACTACTGAGGACGTGACCGTTTTATCGGAAGTTATTACCTGGAGGCTGGTGCGTAAGTTATATCAGAAGTGACAAGCATAGTGCCGGTCTATCGGAATGAGTAGAATGAAGAACCTCTCGCGTCTTGAAATGGGATTCTTTAGTCGTTATACGCCTTCAGAATGATACGTATGTAGATTAGCTCAATCATGTCTTAATCATGTAAAATCATAAGAGTTGACAGCTAAACTGGAGAGAGTTATTTCAGTATGTCCAAAGAAATTACATCGATAATACTTGCCGGAGGGAAAAACCTCCGTCTCGGACGTAACAAGGCTCTTGAAATAATCAGGGGTAAAACTATCATCGACAGGGTATTCGAGCGACTCGAACCCATCTCTAGTCAAATAATTGTTGTCACATCATGGGCGCAATTCGATATCGATCTGAATCATAACGCTGATGTTGTCGCAGACATATTCCCGAATATGGGACCTCTCGGGGGTATCTATACCGGTCTGATGAGCTCATTATCGAGTGTTAATATTGTAACCGCCTGTGATATGCCTTTTCTTAATACCGAATTACTGGAATATATGACTGAAATATTGACGGGTTATGACGCCGTGGTCCCAAGGTTAGCAAATGCGATGATCGAACCGCTGCACGCAGTTTACTCAAAAAATTGTTTATCCCGAATCGATGAACGACTGGCTGCGAAAAACCTGAGTATCCATGCTTTTCTTGATGAGGTTAACGTTAGATACATGGAAGAGGAGGAAAGCAGGAAAATCGATCCCGAGCTTTTATCATTCTTCAACATCAACTACCAGACGGACCTGGATAAAGCTCTCAAGATGGTCGAAGAAAACGGGATATAATGGACGACATATCCATTGTGTCGATAGAAATGTAAAATTGATGATTTTTAGCCTTTATGTTTATTTCCGTATGAATTATTCTTAGAGGAGAGGTTGTTACTGTTGATAGAGGAAGCTTCATTGTGGGGTGCGACCGGTATAGCTTTCGTTGCGGGTTTGGCAAGCTTCCTGTCTCCGTGCGTATTACCTCTCGCGCCTGTATATCTTGCCAGTCTTGCCGGAACTGACAGCCTGGACGAAGGTGAGAAAAAGCGGCGTCTTCCAGTCCTTCTGCATTCTTTGAGTTTCGTTATTGGATTTTCCGTTATCTTCAGTCTATGGGGAGCCGGCGCCGGGCTGATAGGTTCCGCTCTTATCGCCTATACCTATACGATACAGAAGGCCGTAGGTATTATCCTAATCGTGTTTGGTCTCCTCATGCTGATCGCATTAAAGGTTTCGTGGTTGAACTATGAGAGACGATTAACACCATCGCTTGGTTCTACTACGGGTTACTTACGATCTTTCCTGACGGGTGCGATTTTCTGTTTTGCCTGGACTCCATGCCTGAGTTGGCAGATAACCGGAATACTGTCGCTTGCGAGTAGTTCAGGGACAGCAGCACGCGGTACTTATCTGCTGGCTGTTTATTCTCTTGGACTCGGTCTGCCTTTCCTGGTACTCGGTGCCGCTTTTGAGTTTATCAACCCACTGTTGAGAAAAATTTACCGTTATTCACAATGGATATATATTGTTGCCGGTCTGATGCTTATCACGGTAGGTATTCTGATACTAACCGACAATATGAGCTGGTTTTTGGGAGGTTTTTAGGTGGGGATGAAGAAGGTGAAATTACGAAAAGGTCTGTTAAAGATAATACCGATACTAACGCTGATTTCTACGTTAATCGTTTTTGCAGGCTGTGCGGGAGGGAGTACTTCCGATCTGTCAATCGGTAGTAAAGCACCGGATTTCGAGTTATTTGATCTAGAAGGTACAATTCATAAACTCAGTGATTATAAAGGTACGCCTGTTCTCCTAAACTTCTGGGCTACCTGGTGTGGCCCGTGCCGAAGTGAAATGCCGCATCTCGAGGTAGTCTATAAAGAATGGAAAGATAAAGGTTTAACGTTCTTCGCGGTTAATGTTGGAGAAAGATCAACCGACGTGATTTCTTTTATGGATTATTTCGGATTCAGTATGCCGGTGCTGCTGGATAACGCAAAGACGGTGATGCGTAAATATGGTGTATCCGGAATTCCGACTACCTACTTTATTGACGATGATGGTATAATTCAGGGCAGGGTGCCTGGTGCTTTTCCTGACCGGGAGAGCATCGAGAAATATGTGACGAAGCTGTTTCAACAGGGAATAAATTAACCTGACAAATAAGGAGAAAGTTTTATGGGAGACGCTTTCAGTGAAGCATACGGGATAGTCCAGTGTAAGGAATGTCCCTGGTATAAATCATGTGTCGTGCCGATGAGATTTACCACGGAGGATATACGTCGTCAGATGGAGTCTACTCCGGGAATGGGGGCGGCGCAGAATAACCTTGGAATGGAAAACCTTCTTTCAAGCATGGCTTCCGCAGCACAGAATTCCTTGGTGGAGGCTTGCCCGGTATTTATCGACCGTTTACGGTCGAGTCCGAAACTTGCCCAGAAGGTCAAGCAGATGATG
>DUFA01000106.1 GCA_011191975.1 Dehalococcoidia bacterium | reverse complement strand
GGACACTACCACGTAACCTTCTTTCCCATCTAATTCTCCAACTTCCTTAAACGACTTCACTTCTACCGATTTTACGTTTAATTCATCAAGTACCGTCTGCATTATGGAATCATTCTCGAGAGCGCGTTTTTCCCGGTCGGTTCCTACACCTATAAAGTTGACAGACAAGGGTTGCCTGACCTTGATACCTGCCTTGCTTCTGGCTGCCCGACCGAGACTGGAGACCTTCATTGCCAGCTTGTTGGCTTCCGACAATTCAGTGTCTATCTTACTTTCATCGGCTACGGGGAAATCAGTGAGATGAACGCTTTCAGGATTATCACCACCAGATGAACCTGCCAGGTTCTGGTATAATTCTTCGGCCAGAAAAGGAGTAAACGGAGCCATCAGCTTGGTAAGTGTCACCAGGCATTCGTAAAGAGTATTGTATGCTGAAAGTTTATCTGTATCGTTTTCACTCTTCCAGAACCTTCTCCTGCTTCGACGGACATACCAGTTCGAGAGTTCATCGATAAATTCCGCTATCTGCCAGGCTCCAGTGCGGGGGTCATAGTTATCCAAAGCGTTATCGACATCCAGGATTAACTTATTAAGCCCTGACAGTATCCACCGGTCGAGTTCAGATTGAGTTTCTCCTGTTTCTTTCAGACCGGGAACATATTTGTCGATGTTTGCATAGGTAACGAAAAATGAATATACATTCCACAGAGTCATGAAAACACGCCTTGATATCTCGGCTATCGTCTTTTCGTCGAACCGCATCGAACTTCCCATTGGAACTGCTGTGTAAATATACCACCTGAGTGCATCACCGCCATATTTGTCCAGCATATCCTGAAGATTAACCACGTTCCCTTTGGTCTTACTCATTTTCTGGCCTTTGGAATCCTGTATATGGCCGTGACATATTACGTTCCTGAACGAAGGCTTGTCGAACAACAACGTTGATATAGCATGAAGGCTATAGAACCAGCCGCGTGTCTGGTCGATTGCTTCACAGATAAAATCAGCCGGAAATCTTCCATCCTCAAGCAGTGTCTGGTTCTCGAAAGGATAATGAGACTGCGATATCGGCATTGCCCCCGAATCGAACCAAGCGTCGATTACTTCCGGTACCCGTTTCATGGTTCCACCGCATTCCGGGCAGGTAAAGGTAACATTATCGACAAAAGGCCGGTGCATATCAAGCGGTTCGGCGAACTCGGTTACTCCGGGACGACTCTTAAGGTCTTCCACTCCACCGACACATTCCACAGCCTTGCAGGCAGGATGAGTACACTTCCAAACTGGTAAAGGCGTACCCCAGTACCGTTCTCTCGACAGAGCCCAGTCTACATTATTCTCAAGCCAGTCACCAAATCGACCGTACTGTATATAATCCGGATACCATTTGATCTCTTTATTGCCTGATATCAGCCTTTCCTTGACTTCGGTCGTTTTTATGTACCAGGTCTGCTTGGCATAGTAAAGAAGAGGTGAATCGCATCTCCAGCAGAACGGATACGTATGTTTGGTCGTCTCCGACCTGTAAAGAAGACCTTTCTTTTTAAGGTATTCAAGAATGAGTGGATCGGCTTCCTTGACAAACTTTCCAGCGCCAGGTATTTCCGTGAGGGACATCGCTGGCATCATTGACACCGGTGTTTCGCCGCCTTTCCGCGTGAATTCCCTAGCAGCTGGTGTCGAGCTGATAACCATACCGGTCGTGATCGTTCCATTCAGATTTACCGTATTCACCAGTGGCAGATTCTCTTTTTCACCTACCTCGTAGTCGATTTCCCCGTAGGCAGGTGCTATATGTACTATTCCGGTACCGTCATCCATCGACACGAAATCGCCAGCAATGATACGATAAGCCTTAACATCATCCGGAGTATACTGAATATTTATCTCGAATAACGGTGTGTAATGTATCCCAACCAGTTCTTCACCTTGTAGCTTCTCCACTACCTTGTATTCATCGGTTACCGAAACTCCCAGTAACGACGAGGCCATGATAAGGTATTCATTTTCCAATTCAGCTACGACATATTCTGCATCAGGAGCTACCGCCAGGGCTATATTCCCGGGCAGTGTCCAGGGAGTGGTCGTCCAAGCAAGGAAATAAGCCGGCTTGTCGGATGATCCAAACAATTCGGCAAGCCTGCTTTCTCCCAGCGAAGATTGGACGATTCTGAACTTTATGTAGATCGAAGGATCCTCGGTATCATCTTTATAACCCTGAGCAACCTCATGAGAACTGAGAGAAGTCTCGCATCTTGGGCAATGAGGAGTAACCCTGTGACCCTGGTAGATTAGGCCTTTATCCCACATCTGTTTGAGAGCCCACCAGCAAGTCTCTATATAACTGTTTTTCATGGTTACATAGGCATTTTCCATGTCGACCCAGTAACCGATACGTTCTGTCATCTCTTCGAATTCTTTAATATACCCGAGAACGGTTTCACGGCAGAGAGCGTTGAATTCCTTTATTCCGTATTCCTCGATCTGGGCTTTCCCCGAAAATCCCAGTTTCTTCTCGACTTCAATTTCGACCGGCAGTCCTTGGGTATCCCAACCGCCGATACGTGGTGTATGATAACCTTTCATTGCCTTATATCGTGGAAAAACATCCTTGATTGCCCGGGGCATGGCAAAATGAAGCCCGGGACTGGCATTCGTAGTGGGTGGACCTTCATACATCACAAAAGCAGGATTTCCCTCTCTATTATCCACACTTTTTTGAAAAATATTCCCCTCTCTCCAAAGATCAAGGATTTTCCCCTCGACCTGAGGAAAATTTACTCTGCTGTTTACCGATTTAAACATACTTTACCTCTCTATAAAAAATCCCGTCCCTTGAAAGGGACGGGAAAATATTACCCGCGGTACCACCCTAATTTCCCCCGGTAACACCGGGAGACACTCATTAAAGGCACATAAGAATGCCCCGTCACTGATAACGGTTGACGAATCCGGCCAAGCCTACAAGTCCCTCATCGGGACATTCGGTTGGCGGCTCAGGAGTGATTTTCGGGGAGTCATCCACATCTGCTTTCACCCTGCCAGACTCGCTAAGTGTCTGTTATCTCCCGTACTCTTCTCCATCACTGCCTTTTACATTAATAGAGTATCGTATTTACCCGTTTTTGTCAATCCGGTTATTCTTCTTTGGGAAGAATAACTACCCGTCGCGATTCGCCCTGGCCAATACTTTCAGTGACCACATCATGGTGTTCTGCAAGAGCTAGGTGTATAATTCTCCGTTCATATGCCGGCATCGGTTCGAGTGTAAATGACATTTTCTTTGCATTTACCTGCTCCGCCATTTGACGGGCAAATACCTGAAGAGCCTGATACCGGCGCTGTTTATACCCTTCAACATCTATTATTATAGGGAGCCAGCTCCTCTTCTGGTGCCCTACTATCAACCTGACAATATATTGAAGACACGTTAGAGTCTGACCTCTACGACCGATAAGGATGCCAAGATCATTACCTTCGATATTAAGCGAGATCGACTCGGTAGGTTCTTCACCTTCGACTACAGGCGGCGGTTGGGGAACAGCCGAACCCTCTACCCCCAGGAAACCAAGAAGCTCATTGATTGTATTCTGTACGTATTCGGTTAAGTCTTCATCCGAAGCAGGAGTTATCGGGGTTACCCTGACAACAGCCTCATCTCCACCCAGTCCGAGTATACCAGACTTACCTTCGCTTATTACGTCTACTTCTACCTCCTCGCGACTGACGCCTAATCGACTGATAGCTTGTTGAATAGCTTCCTCCACTGTCTTCGCTCTCGCTTCCAGACTCTCCATCTTCTATTCTCTCTTCCTGGGCGGGACTCGACTCGATCACAATATCGGCGCTTGTATCGTCCGCCGATAATACTCTTTTCTGCTTGGGAACCCGCCCCTGGTTTTTCTTTGTGTCAGGACCTTTACCACCGGCACCACCTCCCCGGAACGGTAAAGTAAGTCCGCCCCAACCGGTGCTGAAATACTGCATTATTATCCGGATTACCGTTGAAGTCACCCAGTATACTGCCAGACCGCTGGGAAGTGACATACAGAGGAATCCGAACATTAAAGGCATCATCCAGAGCATCATCTGTCCCTGCGCTGCCTGCTGAGGATCAGCACTCGGATTTGTTGTCATCTTCTGCTGAATCCACATGGATACGCCAACAAGAATCGCCATAAACATATCAGGGACTGCAAGGTTCAACCACAAAAAGTGGCTGTTAAGTGGTATCTGTGAAAATACCGGCCAAGACGTATATAATCTCTGTGATAAATCGATAAATCCTTCCGGTGCCGCAGCCAGCAACCGTATAACAGACTGGTACAGGGCAATCCATACCGGCATCTGTACCAGCATCGGCAGCAGGCATCCCGCAGGGCTTACCCCGGATTCCTTCATCAACCTCATCTGTTCCTGGGCGGCCTTCTGCTTATCCTTGGCGTATTTCTTACGTACCTCGGCAATTTCAGCCTGCATCGCCTGCATGGCTTTCGTTGCCTTTAACTGCCTCTGAGTAAGTGGATACATCAGCAAGTTGACGACAACAGTAAGGACCATTATCGCCAGACCGAAACTGCCGAACAGGTAGTCGGACAGCATAATGAGTATATTAATAACCGGATTCAGTATTATCAGATCCCAGACGGATCCAACCCATTCCAAGAGTATCTACCTCACTCACTTAATTCTATAGGTTGTCGCTTTGCTCCTGTCTTTGCGTCGATTTCGTGGAGTTCATTTAAATTTGTTTGTATATAAACCTTACCTTTGGCGGCAACCAAAGGTGCAAATACGTTTTCATCTTTACCAAAGGTGAATAATTCATCGCGGGTACCATCTTCAACATTTACGTAAGAGAGAATGCTATTACGAATTTCTCCTTTTTTATCAGCTTGTGTAGCTACGATGAGTACATTATCGACCATAACGGGTGAAGACGATATGGGATTCTCAAAATCATATTCTTCCATTTTCTGTCCGTTGTTTGCTTTGATTACATAAATCTTACCGTCAAGACAAGGAGCGTAAATCATGTTGCCATAAATTACCGGTGTAGCCCAGAACCAGTTCTCAGCCTGGTATTTCCATTTCAAACTACCGATAGCGGTATTCAGCGCGTACAGGTATCTATCGAAGGAACTGAAATAAACGGTATTACCATCGGCTACCGGAGTGGATACAATAGCTCCTTCGGTCTCGAATTCCCATTTGATACTGCCGTCTGCGGTATCGAGTGCATATAATTTCTTGTCGAAGCAACCTATGTACAGTGTGTCGTTTAATATAGCAGGAGTCGACCATACTTTATCGGGCAGCTCGATTTCCCATTCTTTATACCCATCGGCTGCATCAAGACAAAATATCCTGTTGTTGGTCGTACCGAAATAAAGTTTATCCTGATGATACACGATTCCACCTATGATATTCCCGCCGACGCTATCCTGGCGCGGATATACCCAGCGAGGTTCTTCTCTCATCTCTACCCGGCTAAAGGCATATACCTTGCCTGTATTGTAACCGCCGACACAGACAAGATCATCTGCTATTACCGGAGAACCATACATCGCGACCGAAGATGAAGCCTGCGCACAGCTGAGGAATCCGCCGGTCGGTTCCTGTGTCTCAAGAGGGATCGACTGTAACATACGCCAATCGGTCGTATTAATAGATACAAGGTTGCCTTCCATCGATCCGGTATAGATAATGTCACCTACTATTACACCACCGGCCCATCCTCTGGCAACAGCTCCACGGGTCGCAGCGCATCCCGGTAGAGTTATCGCCAGGGCGAAAAGAACGAGTACTAAAAATGCTATCTTATATATTGGTCTGATTTTTTTCAATTCTTGCATATATTATAATTGT
This sequence comes from Dehalococcoidia bacterium, assembly GCA_011191975.1. GTDB lineage: Bacteria > Chloroflexota > Dehalococcoidia > Dehalococcoidales > UBA2162 > MGML01. Next base: position 14,798 of record DUFA01000106.1, on the reverse strand, counting down.
TCGTTGTGCGATCTACGGTACGGGATCGTAACCGCCGGGATGAAAAGGATGGCAGTGCGAAATCCGTCTGCAACCCAACCACACTCCTTTAAACAGCCCATATTTTTCTATTGCTTCATAAGTATATTGCGAACAGGTGGGGATAAATCGGCAGGAAGGTGGCAGCACGCGGGAAATGGTCATCTGGTAAACTCTTATCATACCCATGGTAAATATCTTCATATCCCAAACTGCCTGACGTTTCCTGTTACAATATTCCGGCTTTATTATGAATCGGTTAATAACCGGTTCATGATCTCATGTTCTTTCAAGGATATCTGCTTTCGTTAATAGTGTTTCGACTGATTTCTTTAAATTACTGAAACTCACCTCAGCCGCTGCAGGTCTGAGTATATAAACGATATCCCAACCTGGCTTAAAGGATTCCATCCTGTTAATTTCTCTCAATCGCCGTTTGAGCCTGTTTCTAGTTACTGCGTTCCCGACTTTTTTACTAACCGATAAACCGTATCGAGAGTGATCGAGATTATTCGGTAAGATTCTTAATACTATGAGTTCAGACGGATACGACCTGCCTTTTCCATAGACTTCCGCATAGTGCCGGGGCTTGGTTATGCGTTCTTGTCTCTTCATCATTCCCTCTCTGAGGTATCGATGCAAGAGTAATGTTCGCATCATACTACAGTCAGTCGTTTACGACCCTTCAGTCGCCTGGCAGCAAGTACAGCCCGGCCACCTCTGGAACTCATCCTTTTAAGAAAGCCATGTTCACGCTTTCGCGGTATCTTCTTCGGTTGGTAGGTTCGTTTTGGCATTCTAACCCCTTATCAAATATATATAACCCATAAAAACTGAGAACAATAATGTAATCACAGAGGACTATTCCGCTGCTACTGCCGCTGCAGCGCCGACCTTACGCATATGAGCTGGCACATAAGGTAACAGTGCCAGGTGTCGTGCTCGTTTTATAGCTACAGCCAGTCGACGTTGGTGTTTGGCACAGGTACCGGTTCTGCGACGCGGTACGATTTTGGCCCTATCAGATACAAAACTGCGTAACTTATCCGGATCTTTGTAATTTATTACCGCTGATTTATCAGCGCAGAAAACACATACCTTTCGCTTTGGCGCGTATCTCGGTCTGGTCCACTTTATACTTTTATTATCTGCACTCGTTTTTTTTCTTGCCACTCGTTATATCTCCATGTTATAAGGTTATTTGTATCCCTAAAAGGGAATATCATCTGGTTCTATCTCGTCCATGCCAGGTTCGCTGCTTTTGTCCTCACTAAAATGAGCCGATGCCTGCCTGTCCAGGAAACTAACCCTATCGGCAACTATTTCATTACGATAGCGTTTCTGTCCGTCCTGGCCCTCCCAACTATGGGTCCTTAACCTGCCTTCAACGTATACCAGTCTTCCTTTTGAGAGAAACTGGTTACACTGCTCGGCAAGCCTTCCCCAGGTTACTACGGTAAACCACTCCGTTTCTTCTCTACGTTCACCTTCGGACGTGGTATACCTCCTATTTGTAGCGGCGCTGAACGAAGTTACCGGTCTGCCGTTAGGGGTAAAACGCATTTCAGGCTCACTACCGAGGTTACCGATGATTATTATTCTATTTACGCTAACCATTCTTTCAAAGCTCCTTTTACTCTCCCCAAGCACACGGGAGAAACGGACTTTCTCCCGATTATCTATTCAATGCTTATCAGCAGATGCCGTAGAACTTCTTCAGAAATCCGCAGGTTATTCTCCAATTGTCTTCCATCCGAAGGTTTCATATTGAACTGAAGTAATACATAGTATCCTTCTATGAAATGTTTTATGGGATACGCCAGTTTTCTTTTGCCCCACCTTTGCACATCGGAAACCGTACCTCCCCTACTGGTAACGTAACGGCTGATGCTCTCAATCAATGCTTCCAGTTTTTCTTCAGATGTTTCCGGAGTTATGACGACGGTTAACTCGTAGTCGCGTAGTCCAAGTTCCTCTTGCGTTACTGTATTGTCAGACACATTCCCTCTTCTAAAAAATACTCTGGAGCATTATACCACACAACAGGTAGTATAAACAATATCTGAGTTTATCATCACTTTACCTATGAACTAAATTAATAGAAAGGCTCTGACCAATAGTAGCCAGAGCCTTCGATTCGGAACGTACTATTTAACTAGCCGAGAATCTCCATCGCTTCTTCTCTATAGCAGTCCATCAAGTAAGGAATACCGGTAACTTTAGCGCATTCCTCGGTCAGGGACATGAGGTGTTTTCGTGAAAGTACCGGAACGCTGAAACTCCGAGCACCGGCCATCAACTGCTGGAGACCGACCTTAATTTTCTCCGAGTAGCTGTAGATACCAACAGCACCCAGAGGGATATTCTTCATTTCATCGGCACCGACTATATCTTTGACGTCCTCGTAGCAAACGAATATTTCCTCAGGAACAGAGCCAAACTGGCTGACCGTATTTGGCAGCTTGCCGTCTTTTATCCACTGTGTAATGTTTTTACCTACCATTCCCGGGATCATAAGGGCGCGTCCCATACAAATGGCCTTTACGAATGGTGCACCAAGTGCAAGAGCCTTGAAAACACCGTCCTCACTACTGAATCCACCTGCAAAAGCAATATCCGGCACCTTCTCTCCTCTGTCAGCAAGTTTCTTCAAGAATTCATAGGCGAGAGAATGCAGGTAAAGACTGGGTATGCCCCACTCCTCCATCATTCTCCAGGGACTCATTCCTGTGCCACCGCTGGCACCATCGATGGTAAGTAGGTCAACCTTTGCGTTCGAGCTCCACTTGATTGCCATAGCCAGTTCGCGGAGACTATACGCACCGGTTTTAAGGGTAATCCTCTTGAAACCGATATCTCTCAGGCGCTGAACTTCGTTGTAGAAAGCTTCTTCGCCGATAAATCCGAGACGGCTGTGGCGTTCGAATTCTTTAAGAGAGCCGTCTTTAAAAGCAGCCTGCGCCAGAGGATTGGACGGATCAGGAGTAACGATGTAACCGCGTTTTTGCAGTTCCAGAGATCTTTCAAGGCTTCCGACTTTAATTTCACCGCCGATACACTTAGCACCCTGGCCCCATTTCAACTCGATTGTATCTAGCCCATGTTTCTTGTGCACGTACTCAGCTACACCAAGACGGGTATCCTCAACATTCATCTGGACAAGAATTTCTCCGTATCCCTGGTGATAACGCCGGTAGGTCTCGATCCTGCGATCCATGTCCGGTGCGTTGGCTACTTTACCGTTCGAGTCCAGTTCAAGCTGGGGATCGATACCGCACACATTCTCGCCGCAGACCAGTGTAACGCCGCTAAGTGCAGCACCTACAGCAAAGTGTTCCCAGTTTTTTCGGGCGATTTCTGTCGAACCGAGAGCGCCAGTAAAGATAGGAACTTTCATTTTAACTTTCTTATCCCAGCCGTACTCTGTCTCAGTATTTACTGCGGGAAAAGTCGCAGTATCCGGTCCTCCTTCAACTCCTTCCGGTAAGCCTTCCGCTCCAAGAGCGTATCCCTGGATATTCAGGTGAGAATAATCGATGGGATAATCCTTATCGCCACCGGCAGTCACGTCACCAAAAGGTCCCGGGTAGATTAATTCGCGACCGCGGAATGTTGCCTTAAAGACTTCGCAGTTTCCGGTACAGCCGTCGACACATCGTGAGCACAGTCCGCTTGAAGGAACTACATTCCTGGAACGATTGGCAGTTCTGGTTGCTTCATTAGCATTCGGGGTTTGTAGATTCATGAATTTTTCCTCCTGTTTATTGTTTCATTTCTAACTTTATAGGCATGCAGGCCTTAAAAGTGTATTTTCTTTATTCTGGTTGATCATCAGAGAAGGGATTTAAACTCTATCATTTCGCTATAATCTAATAGGGTACTCATCGCTCTGTTTTCAACCTCAATCCCTGATTCAACCGCAGCTGCCACCGGTGTCAATCCGCCAAGGAGTATCATTCCTACCCTATTTAAGCCAACAGAAATTCCACAGGTTGGTTCGCTGGGATTCCCCATGTAGATAAGTCCGTTTATACCGGCTTCATGCAGTCTTTCTATAATATCTTCGGTCAATGTAAGACAATGAGCCGGAAGTTCCCGGAAATTCGCCAAAACCTTCCCTTCTCCGTTACTCATGATATTCCTCACATCTGTCATCCCGGCGCGAATGAAAACTTCAGAAGGATCGACTGTAGAGCCCGAATAGTAAATCAAATCGACAAACCTCAAGGGAAGATTATTCCGCATTTGAAGAACTCCGCCAAACTTTGAGTCTATCGGTATCCCTGCTTTAAGGAGACAGCCATTGATTATTAAACTACAAACAGTAGCAAGTCCAACCTTCCCATGCGGAATTAGAACTTCACCTAGTTTTTCACCTTCTTTCGCCACCGCCACATGATCACTAACACAATAACCTTCAGAAAAAGCCTTCTTCAATTTACCAATGGCAGCGTTGAATGTATTACTCTTAAATAAAGATATGTTTACCGGAACCATTCCAGTTGCTGTATTGATATCGAATGTAGTACGGAAAGACAGGAGTTCTATCTTTTCGAGGATGAATCCTACTTTGTCGGAAACCAGTGCGTTATTAAGTTCTTCAATACCAAGAGGGGTAATTACTCTCCCATCCCTCCGTTCCAGAGGGCAGGTGAGTCCACGCTCATCCATAATCTTGAGATGATACCGCACAGCCCTTTCACTCAGTTCGACTCCATAATCTCTCAGCTTAATGGACAGCAACCTGGCACCGAGTGGCTGAGGTGATTCCTTGAGAATTCTCAGGATCGATATTACCTTACGTTCAACTACCTTACTATCGGCACTTATCATGAGATTCCTTTATCTAATACCTGCTGTAATACATATCGACACCGGTAACCGTTTACCTATTATATTTGAGACTAATAACAGTGTCAAGTCTTGATTTTTACTAAAATTTATATCGGTATTTTCACCGATCCGTAGCCTTGAACCACCTTCAACAGCTGAAATAATCAATGAAAAAGTCGGCGAGGAACCAATATCAGGCTCGGATTGTTGCCCGGTGTTAAATGATATGATATACTTTATGCTAGTTTATTATGAGAAAGGGGTAAAAATTTGCCAGATATTGTTTCAGTCAAACAGCTTCTGGAAGCTGGGGCTCATTTCGGACATCAGACAAGCCGATGGCATCCCCGCATGAAGAAATATATCTTCACAAAACGCGAGGGAATACACATTATCGACCTTGAACAGACCACAACCATGCTGGCCAAAGCATGTGAGTTCATTACCCAGGTTGTAGCTGATGGAGGAAAGGTACTCTTCGTCGGTACCAAGAAGCAGGCTCAGGAAGCCGTAGAGGAAGCAGCCAAACGCTGCAACATGTATTATGTAAATCAGAGGTGGATCGGAGGAGTACTTACCAATTTTGCTACTATCCAGGCACGAATCGACTATCTGGTAAGACTGGAGGATCAGCAGGCCAGAGGTGAGTTCAGCCGTCTTCCGAAAAAGGAAGCGTTAAAGCTTGAAAAAGAAATTATCAAGCTTAACAAGCAGATGGGTGGTTTCAAGGAAATGACCAGTATTCCGGCAGTACTATTTATTGTTGATCCGCCAAAGGAGAAAATAGCTTTGGCTGAAGCAAAACGGGTAGGAATACCGGTAGTTGCAATCGCCGATACCAGCTGCAATCCCGATGAAATCGATTACCCTATCCCGGCAAATGACGACGCTATCAGGGCAATCAAACTGATTTGTAATAAGATAGCGGACGCGGTACTTGAAGGTACTCCCGGTCAGGAAATGATTCAGCCGGAAGCAGCAATGAGTACCGGAGACATGGTTGAAACCGAAATAGTAGAAGAAGATGACGCTCTAGTCCTGACACCAGATGACGAGTAGACCAAGGAGGAAAGTTTGAGTATCTCTACTGAAAAACTAAAGGAGCTCAGAGAACAGTCCGGAGCGGGTATCATGGCATGCCGAAATGCCTATATTGAGGCAGGCGAAGATATTGATAAAGCTCTGGTAATACTCAAAGAGCAGAATTTATATATAGCGGAAAAGAAAAAAGAGCGTTCCACTTCACAGGGAATAGTGGAAGCCTATATTCATGCCGGTGGGCGTATCGGTGCTATGGTAGAGGTAAATTGTGAAACCGATTTCGTCGCCCGGACCGATGAATTCAAAGAACTCGCCCACCTGCTGGCAATGCAGGTAGCGGCAATGGATCCCCTGTATATCTCTCGGGACACCGTACCTGAAGATATAGAGTTTGAGAGAAGTGTTGAAGAGATATGCTTGCTGACCCAAGCCTGTATCAAAGAACCAGCTGTTACTGTCCAGGATCTAATTACAGAAACCATCGGTAAAGTGGGAGAAAATATTAGAGTAAGTAAAATTGCCAGGTTCGAGCTAGGATTATAGTAATACTGCTAAGAAGGCGTTAGCGATATGGCTACTACCAAGTACAAGCGTGTCTTACTAAAGCTCAGCGGTGAGGCTTTTAGCGGTGATTCGGACTTCGGTATTGATATTCCCACACTAAGAAGAGCCGCTATTCAGATTAAGAACGTAATGGAAATGGGTGTTAACGTAGCCATTGTAGTAGGCGGCGGTAATATATGGCGTGGAGCTCAGGCAGAAAAAGATGGTATTGACCGGGTAACCGCAGACTATGCCGGAATGCTGGCAACGGTGATCAATGCTCTCGCTCTCCAGGATATTCTCGAACGAGAGGGAGTAACTACAAGGACGCAGACCGCAATTGATATCCAGCAGGTAGCCGAACCTTATATCAGACGCAGGGCTATTCGCCACCTGGAGAAAGACAGACTGGTAATATTTGCTGCGGGAACAGGAAATCCGTATATGACCACAGATACTGCAGCTGCTCTCAGAGCCATAGAAATCGAAGCAGAAGTACTGCTTATGACCAAGAACGAGGTCGATGGCATATACAGCGAAGATCCGAATATAAATCCAAAGGCAAAAAAATTCGACAGGTTAACTCACCTCGAAGCTTTGAATCTTCGGCTTGATGTGATGGACGCCACGGCTCTTTCGCTGTGCCTTGAAAATAAATTGCCGATAATCGTTTTCGATCTCCAGGAAGAAAATAGTCTGGAGCGAGTTATTAAAGGAGAGTCGATCGGCACAATAGTTACCAGCGAGAAGGAAGATGTCTAGCGATACATTAAAAGCCATTGAAGATAAGATGCACAAAGCCAGTGATGGACTGGTAAAAGACCTGGCTACCATTCGCACCGGCAGAGCTAGTCCGCATATCCTGGATAATATAAAAGTAGATTACGCCGGTGTGTCGACGCCGCTCAACCATATGGCAGGAATATCTGTTCCGGACGCCCGTCTTCTCATGATTCAACCATGGGATAAAAACAGTATCCGGGATATAGAAAAAGCCATTCTATCTTCCGATCTGGGACTAAATCCAACCAGCGATGGCAAGGTAATCAGAATAACCATTCCTCCTCTTTCCGAGGAACGCAGGCAGGAGTTGATCAAGGTAGTACACAAACGAGTGGAAGAAAGAAAAGTAACTATTAGAAACCTGAGGCGGGACGCTTTGAACGAATTAAAAGACCTGGAAAAGAACAAAGAAATATCTCAAGATGAAAACAAGCGCGCCCAGGATCAACTCCAGCAACTTACCGATGGTTTCATTGCAGTTGTAGAACAAACTGGCCAGGACAAGGAAGAGGAACTCAAACAGGTTTAATCCACCAGAGCGGGGTAGAAAATATGACGGCTTCCTCATCATCTGCATCCGGTAACCATTCTCTACTCCCTACTCACATCGCTATAGTACCTGACGGTAACGGCAGATGGGCTGAAAAGCGTGGTTTATCCCGGCTCGAAGGTCACCGGGAAGGTATGGAAAACATGTACCGCCTGGTGGAATACGTGGATGAATATAAGATACCCTACCTTACATTGTATGGATTCTCTACGGAAAACTGGAGTCGGCCTGAAGAAGAAGTACTTGGGCTGTTTTCCTCACTTACCGAATTTATCAAGAGGACATCGCCTGATGTTCACCGCCGTGGGATCAAGATAAACCATATCGGCAGACTTTCTGAGCTCCCAGAAGAATTCCGCCAATCTATAATCGATGCGGTAGAATTAACAGAAAATAATACCGGTATGACCCTGAACATAGCGTTTAACTATGGTGGCCGTGCAGAAATTACCGACGCCATACGCCGGATTATTGATGACGGTATTCCTTCGGAGAAAATCACCGAAGACATGATAGAGAATTATCTCTACACCGCCGGGATGCCAAGTGTCGACCTCCTGATACGCACCAGTGACGAACGACGACTTAGCAATTTCCTTATATGGCAAACTTCCTACAGTGAATATTACTTCACTAAGGTACTCTGGCCTGATTTCCGAAAAAAGGATATCGATAAAGCCCTGGAGTTTTACAGGCAAAGAAAAAGGCGTTTCGGCGGATTATAGAACTGCGTTCATTATTATGCTGAAAAAACGAGTCATAACTGCGATCTGTGGTATCCCGGTACTGGTTGCAGCTGTCTGGTTTGAGGATTTTTTACCATGGTTCACCATGCTGACAGCACTGCTGGGAGTGCTGGCATCCCTGGAATTTTCACGCTTGGTAAACGCTTCCAGGGCACAAACGTTCGCGTTCTACGGGGCATGCATAACCTTCTTTTATATATTACTCCGCGATGTGAAGCTGCTTGAGATTATCGATGCCGCTTTCAGCACCGCGTATATTCTCCCACTATTGCTGGCAGCCCTTGTCTTACCTTTACTGTGGTCATGGCTTCCCGTCCGGTTTAGGGGTGAAGGTTCGACATTGAAGGGTGGCGTATGGACTATAATAGGAATCATTTATCTGGGCTGGACACTCGGTCACCTGATAGCGCTTAGGGGTTTAGAAGACGGAAGGAACTGGGTATTCCTGGCACTTTTCGTCACGTTCGCATACGATACCGCAGCCTATTTTACTGGCAGATCGATCGGCAGGCACAAAATGGCCCCGCACATCAGTCCTGGCAAGACATGGGAAGGTGCTGCAGGCGGAGTAATTGGTGCTGTTCTTCTCAGTCTTTTCTTCACTCTGGATACTCCCTTAGGGCTGCCGATAACCTGGGGACACGCCATCATTCTTGGCCTTCTGGTGAGTCTCTTCGGTCAGATCGGCGACCTTCTGGAATCGGCTTTTAAGCGTTATACCGGAGTGAAAGATTCTGGAAACGCTCTTCCCGGTCACGGTGGTTTCCTGGACAGGATAGACAGCATTGTCTTTAGCGGTCTTGTAGTATACTATTATGTTATATGGGTGATTTAGTAAAGAAAATAGCCGTCCTTGGTTCCACGGGTTCGATCGGGCGGCAAACCCTCGAGGTAGTTCGTGCCTTCCCCGATCATTTCAGGATTATCGCCCTGGCTGCCGGGAATAACACCTCTCTCCTTGCCGAACAGGTAAACGAATTTAAATCCAAAATCGTTTTCTTCGAGGGAGACAAGACACCCCTAGATAAAATGGGCCTAGATTACAAATTCCTTCCGCTTGAAGACATTGCCTGCCATCCGGATATAGACATTGTGGTTGCCGGTACTTCAGGTAAAGTAGGTCTAAAGGCAACACTCTCTGCTGCGAAAGCAGGTAAAAAGATAGCCCTGGCTAACAAAGAATCTATGGTGATGACGGGTGAAATTATTACGGCCGAAGCCAGACGTAATAACGCTGTTATCCTGCCGGTAGACAGCGAACACAGCGCAATCTGGCAGTGTTTGAGAGGTGAAACAGCGCCTGAACGGTTGATCCTGACGGCATCGGGCGGTCCGTTCAAAGGATACTCTATTAGTGAGCTTGAAAAGGTAACTGCAGAACAGGCACTGAAACACCCAACATGGTTTATGGGAACAAAAATAACAATAGACAGTGCTACACTAATGAACAAAGGATTGGAGATTATCGAGGCTTGTTGGTTCTTTGATATGCCTATAGATAAAATTAGCGTCGTCATTCATCCCCAGAGTATAATACACTCGATGGTTGAATTCGCAGACGGTTCTATTAAAGCTCAGTTAAGTTATCCTGATATGCGTTTGCCGATTCAATACGCACTTACGTATCCGGAACGTCTTTCGAACGAAAACTTTAGCAAGATAAACTGGAACGATATGAAGGACTTTACTTTCGAGAAGCCTGATTACAATTCGTTCCCCTGCCTGAAGCTAGCAATCGAAGCTGCCAGACAGGGAGGTACCTATCCCGCGGCATTGTGCGCTGCTGATGAAGCTGCAGTTGGGTTATTTCTTAAGAATAAAATCGGGTTTATGGACATATCCAGACTTATCAAACAGGCACTAGACGAACATGAATCAGTAACCAATCCTTCGTTGGATAATATCCTCGAAATTGATATCCGGGTACGGGAACGAGTATTACAGATGGCAGGTACTAACAGCTGATGGACGCAGTGATTTCGATATTTACCTTCCTGGTCATTATCATTGTACTGATCCTCGCCCACGAGATAGGCCACCTGGTTGCCGCTAAATCGACCGGCATTACCGTGGAGGAATTCGGTCTGTTTTATCCGCCGAGACTAGCTTCATTTAAATGGCGGGGAACAATATACTCGATAAACGCAATACCTCTCGGCGGATTCTGCAAAATGGCAGGAGAGGAAGATCCTGATGTACCGGGAAGCCTTGCCAGCAAGAATACCGCTGTGAAACTATGGGCGCTTGGTGCGGGTTCTTTGATGAATTTCCTCCTCCCGATACTGCTTTTCTCAATAGCATATATGGTCCCTCATAACGAGGTAACAGAGGGCAGTGTAAAAATACTCGAGGTATCGGAAGGTTCTCCAGCCGCCTTGGCCGGTATATTACCGGGAGACAAAGTTATCAGCGTAGACGGCAAGGGCATTATCAGCAGTAGTGACGTCAGCCGATACATCCAGATGAATCTCGGTACCGATATGGAAATGACACTATTGCATGAGAACGGCGTTACAGAGACTGTGTCCGTAATCCCACGATGGAAACCGCCGGAAGACGAAGGATCAGTCGGAATCCTTCCGGCTACTGAAGATAGAATTATCGAGGAAGTGAGTTACCCCTTCTGGAAGGCTGTCCCGAAGGGATTCAACTCCTGTTTCGAAACTTTCGTATTATTTAAAAACGGGATAATCAGTATGATCATCGGTGCTGTACCTTTCCAGGTTGCCGGTCCCGTTGGTATTGCCCAAGCGACCGGTGAGATTGCTCGGGCAGGAATGAGCCCGCTTCTTGAATTCGCTGCTTTTCTCAGTATGAATCTAGCAATAGTAAACCTGTTTCCATTGCCAGCGCTAGATGGCGGAAGGATAGCGTTCGTCCTTCTCCAGTGGATTCGCAGGGGAAAACGTATATCGCCTAAAAAGGAGGGATGGGTACATGCGATCGGTTTTGCTCTGCTGATGATATTTTTCCTGGCTATTACCTTTCAGGATATACTCCGCATTATCAGGGGCGACAGCCTGCTGCCGTAAATATATGTGTCACACTTCACTTTGTCATTCTGAACGAAGTGAAGAATCTCATCCGATAAGGAAAAATGAATCCTCGCAGAAGATCAATACCAATAAATATAGGTAATGTAACCATCGGCGGTGACGCGCCGGTAGTCGTCCAGTCGATGACGAACACTGATACACGTGATATTATGTCAACAATCAACCAGGTCAAAGAAATGGAAGAGTGCGACTGTGAGATAATACGGGTTGCAGTACCTGATATGCAGGCAGCAGAAGCCCTTAAAGCTATTAAGAAAGGAATCTCCATACCTCTGATTGCCGATATACACTTCGACTACCGCCTGGCGCTGGCTTCGCTTGAAGCCGGAGTTGACGGACTCCGATTGAATCCGGGAAATATCGGTGAACCGGAGAACGTGAAAGCGGTAGTAAAAGCCGCCGCTGAAAGAAGCGTGCCTATCCGCATCGGCGTCAATGCCGGGAGCCTATCGAAAAAAGCTGCTCCCGGTCTGACCGTGCCGCAGCGTATGGTGGAAGCGGCGATGGAACACATCGAAATACTGGAGAGTCTTGATTTTGGTCTGATAAAGGTTTCCCTGAAAGCGTTCGATGTACCCACCACCATCGAAGCCTACCAAGAGATCGTTGAAAAAATCCCCTACCCGCTTCATATCGGTATTACCGAAGCCGGACCACCTCGAACAGGTGTAATTCGCAGTGCGGTAGGTATCAGTACCTTACTCTACCTGGGTATCGGCGATACTATCCGCGTCTCGCTGACCGCTCATCCCCGCGAGGAAGTGATCGCCGGATACGAGATACTGAAAAGTCTTAACCTCCGGCAGCACGGTCCGGTACTGGTGAGTTGCCCGACCTGCGGTCGCACCGAGGTTGAACTGGTCAAAATAGCCGAAGCAGTCGAAAAAGAATTGATGAAAGTGAAGAAACCGGTTAAGGTAGCTGTTATGGGTTGTATCGTGAACGGGCCTGGTGAAGCGAAGGATGCTGATGTCGGCATCGCCTGCGGTAAAGGCAAAGCTGTCCTCTTCAGAAAAGGCGAACAAATAAGGGCTATCGAAGAAAAAGACTTCGTCAAAGCCCTCATGGAAGAGGTGGAGAAGCTGTAATATCCTTCCTGGCAGGAGGTATCAAGTGTCAAAATTAAAAATATCCACCGGCTACTCGAACAACAATCTCCCCTATATGAAAATGGGTGACAGTCCCCGTACCCTCGTGGTGTTCGACGGCCTGAATTTCGACCATAAACCACTCTCAGGTCTGGCTCTCAGGATGAACTCGATGATGTTTAAGGTCATCGCCCAGGACTACACCGTATACCTGGTCGGAAGGAAACCCAGTCTTCATGAAGGTTACACGATGAGGGACATGTCCAACGATTACGCGGAAATGATACGCCATGATATCGGCACTATAGTAGATATCGCCGGTGTTTCTACCGGAGGGCCGATAGCACAGTGGTTCGCCGTAGACTATCCCGAACTAATCCGCAAACTGGTGCTTATCTCGACCGGGTACCGCTTAAGCGATTTTGGAAAGCAGGCACAGTTAAATATCCTGGAAGCCGCCCGTACCGGAAATAGAAGGGCTACCGCTGCTGCGATGACAGATTTGATATCGAAAGGTATCACTGGAACATTGATGAAAGGTCTGTTCTGGCTGATGGGACCAATAATATACAGTCGCGACATGTCCGACGGCATGACGGAACTGGATGCCGAAGATAAGTTCAATTTCAAGGAATGGCTTTCAGAAATTAAGGTTCCCACGCTGGTAATCGGAGGTGCGGAAGATCCACTGTATCTGATGAGAGAAACCGCCGAAGGAATACCCGGTGCCAGGCTTATCCTCTACGAAAACGCCGGCCATGCCGCCATGATGAAAAAAGAATTACAAAAAGACATAGTCAATTTCCTGAACGAGGATTAATACAAGCAATACAGGCGAAAAAGAGTAATTTCAAAAAGGGGGGCGAAAGCTCCCTCTTTGATCTCTAAGGGCGACGCGTGGGAATAGATACTGTATTTTGATAGCAGACTTATAATCTGGCTCAATAATGTGTAAGATAAGATAACTGAAAAATCACGCGAGGTAGGTATGAACAGAGTGAAACACAAGATCGTTATCATTACCGGCGGCGGTTCGGGAATCGGAGAATCGACCGCTAAACTCATGGCCCGGGAAGGTGCGACCATTGCGATCGTCGATATTGACGAGGAAGGCGGGAGCAGGGTAGCCGGAGAGATAAATCGCACCGGCGGCAAAGCCGGTTTCTATCACCTCGATGTATCCATAGAAAAAGACGTGGAGAAGGTTTTCACTGAAATTTATAAAAAATATAATAAACTCGATGTACTGGTGAACTGCGCCGGGATAGTCGGTAGTGACGCCCCGCCGCATGAGATTACAAATGAGCAGTGGGACACGGTAATGAACACCAACCTGAAAGGGCCTTTCTTCTGCACGAAATATGCCGTACCGTACCTGAAAAAATCCGGCGGCGGCAGCGTGGTCAATGTTTCCTCTATCATGGGAATACTTGCCGGTCCCACCATGGTCTATAACACCTCCAAGAGTGGCTTGCGTCACATGACGAAGAATGACGCGTATATCTACGCGAAAGATAACATACGGTTCAACTCGGTACATCCCGGATATATAATTACCCCACTCTTCAAGAAACTGGCTGCCGAAAAAGACAGCTTCGAAGAATCGGTTACCAGGGAAAGCCAGATGATCCCAATGGGCAGAATGGGAATGCCGGATGACATCGCCAACGGCATACTTTATCTTGCTTCCGACGAGTCCAGCTACGTAACCGGCTCGGAGTTGATAATCGACGGCGGCTGTATGATCGTGTAAGTCGCCGCTGTTGATACCTGATTGTAACTAAATACCGAAAGCTGTCATATACCCTTCATGGATAGCGTCCAGCGATCGGCGGGGGAGTTTACAGTCGCCTATCTCGTAGGCTTCAGCCAGCCTGTTTTTGAGTGCCTTATAAAGTCGATTATCTGATCGGTATCCGGTCGCCATGACGACCGTGTCGATATCTTCGATTATCCGTTCTTCTCCTGTAACAGCATCTGAGACCGTGACTGTCTTTCCTGATATTTCCTTAATAGTCGTGTATGGAGTTATAATGACACCGTTACTTCTCAAACGTTTCCAGATAACCGGGATATGTGTGCCGTAAGCCAGTGATTTCAGTCCCCAGTGGGCGCAGATAGCCGGGAACTCCGTCATCAG
>DUFA01000105.1 GCA_011191975.1 Dehalococcoidia bacterium | reverse complement strand
TCTCACGCGGTACCATCGTTAGTTACAGTGATTAGCGTGCGTGAAAGGGGGAATAAGTAACTGAGAGGGGGCTTCGCCCCCTCTCAAATTAACTCCCCTCTCCAGCCTGGAATAACCAGCACAAGTTAGCGAAGGTTCTGGCTGGAGAGGGGTCAGGGGTGAGGTACATACTACTGGCTGAATGTGAATAAAACCACCTGAGTAAAGAACGGAGTCGAAAATGAAATCAATCTCAAACTGCTTTTTCCAAAATCAACTGTGATATAATTTCATTATATGAAAATCCTCGGAATAGAAACTTCCTGTGATGAGACCGCGGCAGCGGTCGTCGAAGACGGTACACGAATCCTTTCTAACGAGGTATCCTCGCAGGTGGAACTGCACGCCCGTTACGGTGGTATCGTCCCTGAAGTAGCCTCGCGGCAACATATCCTGGCGATAATACCGGTCATAGAAAAGGCGATGACTGAAGCGAAAACCGGCTGGAATGATATCGAAGGAATTGCGGTAACCGCCGGTCCCGGCCTTGCTGGTTCGTTGCTTATCGGTGTAAACACCGCCAAAGCCATATCGATATCGAGGAATATTCCTCTCACCGGGGTAAATCACCTGGAAGGTCATATCTACGCCAACTGGATTTCTCAGAACAGCACCACCCCTGAATTCCCGCTGCTGGCTTTGATCGTATCGGGCGGACACAGCGATTTGGTGCTGATGAAAGATCACGGTAACTACGAATTAATTGGTCGCACCCGTGACGATGCCGCCGGTGAAGCGTTCGACAAAGCAGCCCGGATACTCGGTCTCGGATACCCGGGGGGACCGGCGATCCAGAAAGCCTCGGAATCAGGGATTCCGTCTATCGACCTCCCCAGGTCATGGATCAGGGGTACCAGTGATTTCAGTTTCAGCGGTATCAAGACGGCACTCCTACGCCTGGAAGAAAGCAACCAGATAAAAAACAAACAGGATGCGGCAGCCAGTTTCCAGGAAGCCATAGCCGAAGTGCTTGTTACCAAGACGATCAATGCTGCCGAGGATCATGGTGTAAAACAGATAATCCTGGCGGGAGGTGTCGCCGCCAACAGACCTCTCCGGGAACGGCTGGTGAGAGAATCAATTTTACCCGTTCTTGTCCCAGAGATCAGGTTATGCACCGATAATGCTGCCATGATCGCCGCGTGCGGCTTCTTCCGGTTCAAGGCCGGAAAGATTGACGGGCTGTCCCTGGATGTCTCGCCCGGTCTTAAACTCGCTTAGTTCACACTCCTGGCACCTGCCCCGGGTACACAGGTTTTTGTAAATGTGTATCATTCCCTGCTGCCGTATCGCCGTATTTAACGCTTTTTTGCTCAAACCAAACTGCCTGACCATATGCCTGATGAGTGAATTCATGTCGAGCGCGGGATAATTTGTATAGAGTGCCAGCGCTTTCCCGGATAATTCCGGTTCGTCATTATTTTGACCGAAAGCGAAGATAAACGGCAGAAGTACGTTTACGATAATTTCGGCAGCGCGGTTTCTACCGAGGAAAGCACTATTATTCCCTCCTGACATGATAACCAGATCCTTCTCCAATTCACGAATTTTTGTTATATCTGAAATTGAATCAATCAGATACAACATACCTTTTAATAGTCCTGTTCTCCTGTACTTCAGCAGGAGGTAACTCATAGCAGCCAGTCTTCGGAAAGGTGAGTTGCACGGCCTTATCCTGAATAACCGCCAGCTTCCAGACGGTATCGTATCGTAGATGTCTGTTAACTTAAACGTGCCAATCATTTGTTTTACCAGATCTCTGTCCAGGCCAGCAGAACATAACCTTTCCATGTTTTCTCCTGTTAAAAAACCGGCTTTACCGAGGAGGAGCAATTGCAGGTTGAAAAGATAAGTTTCATCCGGTATTTCGTTTTCTTTTTCCATTTCCAGGAATTCCAATGGTACCCTCCTGGCAAGCTCCATAAATGTGTCTTTGTTCCCGGAGTATCCCAGTGCCTCCATTATCCCACGGTAGAGAGATTCCCCCGGTCCAAAATCAGTTATATCAGAAGAAAACCTCTCTGCTTTTTGAAGGAACCTGTTTTTACCGGCTCTATCCAGATCGCTTAAGAAGTTCTCTTTGCCTGTACATCCGGTGAACTTCAGGCATTTTAAATCAGTACTGCTTTGCTCTTCTGAAGGATTTCCTTTTCTAACAGGTAGCAAGCCAGAATTATCATCAATCACCACTACAGGGATTTCGTGTCCGTTTTGAAGGGTGGTTCCTGTTCCTGAGTTATGCTGTCTCACAACATGCAGAATTACGCGATTATAGACGGGATCAAGGTGGTGATGGTGTCCCCACCAGTCACTTGACCTGAGATGGAACTCGACATCACCGGTTCGAAGCTTATCATCGGTAATAATTACGGCATCTCTGAAATCCGCTCCCTGACTATCATTCGGTCTGCCCGGATAGATGACACGAATAATTTCACTGTTTTCTGACAGGAATTTGCGCTTTGTGATCTCACGACTCTGCCAGATTTCCCTGAACTTTCTCTCGGTAATATATATATCCTTTTTACCTGTAACCATAATCCATTGCCGATAGCCTGATCTCAAGCCATGGTAAAAACGTCCTGACGCTCTTTATTCTCCTTAACAGCCTTTTTTACACGTTTCCGTGTATTTGATACACAATCTGCCCATACTTGAACATAATAAAACAAAATTACTCAGGACGGTTTTCAGAAAGGTTGGCGTTGTACCTGAATCCGGATTGATCGGCGATGATGGACAGCAAAGTAGACGATGCACCTCTCGGGCGGTATAAGCCGAGTTCCCACTCACTTATGGTCTGCTGGCGTGTGCCCAGCCTGTCAGCCATTTCCTGTTGGGTAAGGCCCATATGTTTCCTCAAGGCTCTCACATCGACGCTATGCCATTTCTTTCGTCCGGCATTATATCGTTTCGTCATACCCGGATAATACACGTTTCAGTGTAAAATGTCAATAACAATTCATTCTTTCAGGAGGATTTGCACCTTGCTATTTTCAGGTATCCATCTACTCTGTCTCTTTTTCAGCCATGAACACTTAGTATTTTAAACTATTTATTTATAATAGGAGAAAGGATATGCGAATTTACTTTCTCTATTTACCAAACGTAACTGCCTCTGCTGATCTGTCGAACTGAAAGGAAGAGTGATACAGGCGGTGAGTACAAACGACACTAAAAACCACCGGAACCACCCTTTTTTCTTATTGACATATTGATTTCGGTCACTATATTATTATGGATAAGATTGAACTGAAAGGTGATGGAGGAAGGTATAGCGGGTAGGTGCATGAAACACCTTAAACAATATATCGCTTGTTTATCAGCTGTTATTTTAACTTCAGCTGTCATCATCTCACCGGCACCGGTAAATGCCGCCGGTGAAATTATCAACCTTAACGTCAATATTGGTTCCATCGGCCAGGAAGTCCTTATAAACGGAAGCGGGTTCGATCCCGGAAGTCCTGCCGACCGTTCGGTCAATATCATTTTCGGTAAATATCCCGGGACGGTGGTAAATTACTCCGTCGGGATATATGAAATAGTCAAGGTTCAACCGCTTAATGCGGACGGGACGTTCAGCACATCGTTTAATGTCCCTCAAGTACTCAGCGGCGGAGTTATCGAAGAGGTTACACAGGGAACATATTACGTTTATTTAACTTATCACATCCCTCCATCGACAAATACCCTGACTATTCTGCAAATAGCTGCTTTCAATGTTCTAGCTGGAGAAATCTCCATTACTCCTGAAAGAGGGTCTCCGGGAACAGAGTTATCGATATCAGGTCAGGAATTCGGTGCCAGTGAAGAAATTATTATCAAGTATGATGAAGTTGCCATACCAATTTTCCAGGGTGACAGGTCAACCGATGGTACCGGTTCTTTCCAAAATACCAGGATACTGGTTCCTCCCAGCGCTGCTGGAGTCCACGCGGTAACCGTTATCGGAAAGACATCCTCACACCAAGCCGGAAGGACATTTACTGTTGAACCGGCTCTGAATATTCAGCCTTCGCCGGGTGCCGCCAGCAGTACAATAACCGTCAGCGGTACAGGATTCGGTGCCGGTACCAATATAAACGTTACCTTTAATAATCAGTCTATTTTTTCGGGAACTACGGATGGGAACGGAAGTTTTGTAAAAAGTTTGCCAGCTGGTACGTTCACTGAAGGCACTTATTTAGTAAACGCGGGAGACTCCGCAGGTAATTCAGCTCAGATCTCCTATAATATCTTAGACGCTAGTGTTACTTTGAAACCATCTGCAGGCAGTCCGGGCTGGGAAGTAACGGTATCCGGAGTCGGATTCAGACCAAATAAAACGATTACTATCGAGTTCGAGGGACTGAGCAGCGATAATGACATATCAGTTAAATCAGATGGTGAAGGTAATTTCAGCACGACATTTACCGTCCCTTGGGGAAAAATTGGTAATTGGGAAGTGGAAGTATCTGATGACCACACCACCAAGATAGTGGAATTCGAGGTTAATACAAGTGGTAATATTTACCCGATTACCAACACTTCACTTCCCGGTTATGTGGGGACTGGAATAGCCGTCGCCGGTACCGATTTCATTGCCGGCAGAACGGTTAGTGTCACCTATAGCGGAACCCAGGTAGCAACAGGAACCGTAGAAAGTGATGGGACATTCAACATTTCTTTCCCCGCCCCGTCAAGCAGCAGCGGTCCCCATATAATCGAAGCAACCGATGGTACCAATATAATCAGGTATGGTTATGTGATGGAGAATTCACCTCCACCGAAAACCCAGATTCTTCTTCCCGAATCCGGTACAAAGGCGGACGCAGAAGCCTTTTTCGATTGGGAAGATGTGAATGATCCCAGCAGTGTAACCTACACTCTGCAGATTGCTACCGATTCTTCTTTCTCCGAGTCATATATAATACTTGAACAAGAAAAAATAGATGCTTCTGAATTTACGATTCCTCCCCAGAACAAGTTGAATGCCGTCACCCCGGAAGCTCCCTACTACTGGAGAGTGAGAGCGGTCGATAAGGCTTTTAATGAAGGAGAGTGGTCAGAATCTTCTACCTTCCACGTAGGTTTTGGTCTGAATATGCCGCAAAGCGTTATCTATATCATTATAGTCGGAGCCGCTTTACTCCTGGCAGTCTTCACCTTCTGGCTGGGGAGGAAGACAGCCTATTACTAGGTACTGGCATCCAATATACGCAGTATCCGTGTTTCAGCCTTGACGACGTCAAGCATATTCACTTCCTTTATTGCCGACTGAACGTCTCCTTCTCTAGCCAGATATGTGGTCATTACAATCGGTACATAGTCTTTCTGGGAAGCTTCTTTCTGGATCACTGCCGCTATGTTGATATTATACTTCCAGAATATATTGGTAATCTGTGCCAGTACACCCGGTTGATCTGCAACACTGAATCTCAGATAATACCTACGATGAACATCGCCTGGTGACCCTAATCTATACTCTCCCGGTGAAGAGGGTATCGGGAGAGGTCGTCCGTGTGCTATGTCCAGAAGATCTTTTATAACGGTATCTGAAGTGGGATATTTACCAGCTCCTGGATTAATAAGTCCTGATACTACCCCGTATTCATCTTCAAATTCGGTTCCGTTATAAGCTCCCTGTAGAGAACCGAGGAGAGACATCGTGGGGACCAGAGCAGGATGTACGGCAACATCATAGGCAATATTAAAGTGCTCGATAACACCGATAAGTTTAACGGAATACCCAAGTTCATCAGCATATAGGATATCCTGCACATCGATGTTTTTAATCCCTTCGACAGGAAAATCTCCGGCATACCGATATGAGTTCGTAATCAATCCGAGTAGTATGCGGATCTTGTTCTCGGTATCATAACCCTCAATATCGTCGGTCGGATCAGCTTCAGCAAGACCTTCAGCCTGGGCACCTTTAAGCGCTTCATCGAAGCTTTTTCCCTCTCCGGTCATCTTTGAAAGAATATAGTTACAGGTACCATTCAGTATCGCGTATATCCTCTTGTATACCTTGGATTCCGAACCGACCAGTCCCAGTTCGTGAATAAACGAATGAGCACCGACAAAGCTCGCCCTTATACCGATTTTCCGGTCAAGGTCGAGGACATGCTTGAATATTAACTCACCCTCTTTTGCCAGAAGCTTCTTGTTGGCGGTCGCCACGTCTTTCCCCTTACTCAAAGCTTCCATCTGGATAGTCTTGGCTGGCTCGATTCCGCCGATCAGTTCGACCACAATATCTATTGCAGGATCATCGGTAATTTCGTGCCAGTTATTTGTCAGCATTCCGGAAGGCAGAGTAAGTCCCCTATCTGTCTCCAGGTCAATATCACATACTTTTACAAGTTCCAGACCGGGTATACCTTTTTGGTACAGTAACTCGACCACGCCTGAGCCTATGGTACCCCAGCCGATAACCGCCACCTTCTTCATGTCTGCCATAACAAGCACTCCTTATAATAAGATTCAAGCAGCCTAATATTATCGCTAGAGGCAGGGGAGTGTCAATCACTCCTTCCCTTGGCTTCCCTGGGAGTATATCCTTCGACGGCTTTCACAACCAGCGCCAAGCTCATGAGAAAATCATCATGACCTTGAGATGGATCGACATAAAAGTTCATTGTCTGATTGGCACGATAACGACTCCTGGCTTTCTCGATTTCTGTCCAGAAGCGACTGTATTCTTCTGAACCGTCACCTGCATACATTTTTACTCCGCCGGAGTTTACGGCAGCAAGTAAGTTGTAGCCTAATTCCGACTTAGAGCTGGCGGTAAAGGTGAACGGTACTATTTTTGAGCCAAGAGCTTGTCGCAGAAATGAATATACGGGCTGCCCCACGCCCGTAGAATCCACTACCACTCTCCGGCACTTCCACACACTTTTAATTAAGTCAATAAGCTGGCTGTACAGGGCACTATGGTTTTTTCCCGTCCAGCAATAGTGTTCAACGATTCTTATCGCTGGTTGTTTGTGAAAATTGTCGCATCGGGAAAAATCCAGTTCACCGATAGTTATCACTGTTGAATCCTGACGTAGTTTTGCTGCCGACAGTTTCTCTTCATCTCCTTCTTCCGCTTCGCCAGCAAGATCTATTCCGGCAATATACATTTTCCCTTTTTCAGGTCGATGTTTCCTCGTATGCTCACCCTGTAACTGCTCTTTCTGCTGCGCAGACAGGAAACCTCCTCCAGCGCGAACCGGCATCAGTCGATACTGAGTCAGAAACAACGGATGATTTTCGCCCAGTCGTTCCCTTTCACCTTCGACATAGGTCAAATAATCCTGGTTATATTTTGCCACTTCCTGCCAGTCGTAACGAAAGCACCGCCTGATACCATCCTTTTCTTCAAGTTCATAGGCGGTTTGTTTCGTTTCTTCAAGTAGCGTTGTATCATCCCAGGCAGTACCGTACAGGACGGTTGTCGTATTTGTAGTTGCACCCATTGGTTTAAACTCTTTGGTGTATTTCTCGATACTTACATCCTGAGCTTCATCTACTTCTAGGAGTAAATCCGCTGTGTGTCCCACTACATTGGCTGATTTATCAGCTGAAAGAAATAAAGCTCGTGCGTATCCCAGCCTGATGATGTAGCCTTTTTCCGATGCCCAGAAACCCTCGAATCCTGCATCATTCAACCTGTCTTTCAACCTGTCCATAGAAATGACAGTCTGGGGTTTGAAGGTAGGCGAACACTTCACCAGAGTCCGCGATCCTGCCATAAACAGCGTCAGGAGAAGAAGCTCGATCTGAGCTGAAAGTTCGTTCTTGCCACCCTGTCGCGCAACTTCTACGCAAAAAGTAAGACCTTTTCCTGAAAGCACACTGTCTACAATGGCAGCGGCGGCTTCTCTCTGGTATGGACGTAATAGATGAAGGCGCGGTTGTTCTGACTCTTTCATACGTTCTATAGAAAACCGGAAACGATTTTAATACCTAGTGGCAGAGCAACCTCCTTGAGAACGGTACCTATCGCTTCTTTCATGGATTTTGGATC
>DUFA01000104.1 GCA_011191975.1 Dehalococcoidia bacterium | reverse complement strand
GTCCATCTGTATCGATGTCCCGAGGAGGTATGGTTGTTTCTTCCGGTGTCAATGGTGCGGTTAAGGCGTCGATAAGATCATCGAATACGGCTTCTACAAGTGGTCTTATTGTGTCAATCGTCCCCCGTAGTTTATAAAACTCAGATGACTTTATCTGTCTGTGACGAAAATTAGGCATGGAATGGTCGCTGGCAGCAGAAATCGCATCATAATTAAAGGTATCACAGTTAATAAATACACCCGGTTTTCCCATTCTTTCGAGCTTTACTGTACCGGCAACGCCGGTATAGGTACAGGAACCTCAATCTCCAACCCCATATACAAACGTGTCGATCCGAGAATCCCACTCATTCGCGTTCTTATCATTTATCAGGTAATCACCTGAAAGATAGATTGTCTTTGCAGTGGGATATCGTTCCTTTAACAGTTCCGTGAATACTTCATAAAACCTGTCCATTCCATCTTTACCGTTTGAATACAAACCCACCGTTTTTCCTGCCAGGTCATCAACACGCGGTGCAGGTGCAAAGGTTGGGGCTGATTCGATCACCCCACGGGGATTAAGAACTTCGATTTCCACTCGTTTATCCACTTATAACCTCGATCTTTTTCTTGAGTATATCATTAATCAATAGCAAGGGTGCTAATCTATCAAAAGCACTTCTTGAGAATAACTAATACAACCAGCATACTTTATACTGATTAATTTCAGTTGTTACTCTTATTGATTCCGGTGGTATAATGTCGCATTGGATTCGTTTGAGGAGGTGACACTATGTCAGAGGTAATGGAAACTCCCGTTCGTCGGCGTGGTCGTGAAAACCAGGTGCTGACTCCCGGCGGTAAACCAATTCTGGTTATCGTGGAGGGAAACGATATCGATGCCATGGTTGATGCAGGATTAAAGGCTATCGGCGGCCTGGAGCGTGTTATTAATAACAATCGACAGGTCCTCCTCAAACCGAACACCAACCAGCGAGATCCATTTCCCTCTATTACAGCCCCTGAAACCATGCGTGCTGTTGCCCGTCACTGCCGCGACGCCGGGATCGAGGAAATTATCGTCCATGAAGACCATAAATGGGAACTTGACCTCTATTACGATCCGGAGGAGTTACCCGGAATGGATATCCAGCTCTCTCACTCGCCAAATGCAGACCACTATGTGCTGGTTGAGTATGATGCCTGGTACGGAGATATAGATGTCGATGCTGCCATCAAGGAGATGGATGACAACCCCTTTAAGCGAATGCTGCAATCGGATGTTCGCAGGACCGAAGGTCACTGTCTGCGAGTAGCGCGACAGCTGCAGGAAGCAAAAGTCATAATCAACATGCCCGTACTCAAGCGCCACTTCGCCGGGCAGATTACCAGCGCCCTCAAGAACCACGTCGGTTCGGTCTACGGTCTCCATCGATGGCTCGCCCATTCCTCCCTGCAAACAAACCGTGACTATTACGACCGGAAACTGGCTGAATTTGCCTCCGCAGTACGTCCGGAGTTAACCATTACCGATATTCGATCTCTCCAGGCAGTTTTCGGACCAATGAGAACCGAGGAAACCCGTATTATTGAAGGAGTGAACCGGCTGATCGTGACCGGCGATATGGTCGCCGCCGACACAGTCGCCTTGCATCTGATGAATCAGTACGATGATTCTTTTTCATTAGAAAACGAAACCATTGTCCGGCGCCAGCTGGAACATGCTGAAGAGTTGGGTCTCGGCACCAGCGACCTTTCTCAAGTCGAGGTTATAGAGATAAAAGTGTAGCCAGGATATCTGATAATCGTTAACAGCTTTAGCGAATATTGAAATCTCAATGGAGGATACTGATTAAAATGATTACCGATGAAAAGTCATATCAGGAAAAAGAAAAAAGACTGATAGATGAAATCGAAAAGAAACACGGTAAATCGGTAGAACAGTTACGTCAGGAAAGAGAACAAAGAGTCATCGATGCTATGAACCTGAAAGAGCCTGACAGAGTTCCGGTAACAATATACGGAGGTGGTTTTGCCGCCAGATATGCAGGAATACCTTTCTCTTCGATGTACTATGACCCGGCTGCCTATACCGAAGCCTGCCTTAAAGTCCTTCTGGATTTCGAGCCTGATTCCGGTGGCGCAGCAGCAGGAACCAACTCAGGTTTTATGCTGGAGTTGCTCGATCCCAGGCATCAACGGTGGCCCGGCGGTAACCTTCCTCCGAATGTTGCCTACCAGTTCGTCGAGGGCGAGTATATGACGGCAGATGAATATGACCTGTTTCTGTCCGATCCGACTGACTTTATCATACGCTATTACCTCCCCCGCCTTTACGGATCATTTGAACCGCTTTCGGATCTGCCTTCTTTCCGTGACCTTATCGGTGGCCTGGGATTCGGTGCGGTTATCGCACTACTAAACAACCCGAGGTATAAAGAACTCGGTGACAAATTATCGAAAGCTGCCGAGGAACAGGACAAATGGATGAAAGCATCGGCAGATTTTAGTTCGAAGGCTGAGCGACTCGGTTTCCCGATGCAACCAATGCGGGGAAATACTCCCGGCGGTGCTCCTTTTGATGCTGTTTCGGACTTCCTGAGAGGTATGCGTGGGGCAATGCTTGATATGTACCGTTGCCTGGATAAACTCCTTGCCGCCTGTGATAAGATCCTGGACTGGCGAATCAAGCGGTCAACACCTGCCAATCCGAAATTTGAAGGCGAGATGGTGAGAGGTGGTGGGGCCCCTCTTCACCGTGGTTCGGACGGATTTATGTCGATTGAACAATTTGAGAAATTCTACTGGCCGGGTTTGAAAAAAGCTGTCATGGTTGCTGTCGACCTGGAGTATACCACCTCGTCATTCTGCGAGGGAGTCTGGGATGAGCGTCTGGAATACTGGCTGGAAATCCCCAGAGGTAAAGCCTCTCTTAGTTTCGAAAGGACAGATATGTTCAAAGCCAAAGAAGTCCTTGGCGGACACCAGTGTATCCGGGGCGGAGTTCCTTCTTCACTGCTTGAAGTCGGCTCTCCTTCAGAAGTGGAAGAATACTGTAAAAAACTCATTGAAGTTTGCGGAAAAGGAGGTGGTTTCATCCTGGGCCCCACCAGTTCCATAGACGGTGCCAGGCCGGCTAACATCAAGGCAATGATAGACTCAGCCGAAAAATACGGCAGATACTAGGGTACGTCCTTTTCACATCATGTAATATCGATATTCCTCGCCCTTGACGGGAGAGGAAAGGTGAGGGTGAAAAGGAAAGACATACGCCTAGCCCCCTCACCCTGACCCTCCCCCGCAGTGGGGAGAGGGAACTTGTTTAGAGGTTTTCGGGAAATATCGTTTCGGAAGAGAAGAATCCGGGGTGAAAAAATACACAGACAGCGTGAGGGAGGTATAAGATGAAAGATAGTCAGATATATCGGGACATTGTTTATTCGCAGTCAGGCATGAAGCTGGATATATACAAACCTGTGGAAACCATAACTTCACTCCCTGTTATCGTATTTATACATGGCGGTGCCTGGAGGGTGGGCGACAAGGAAAGCGTATCATTTGGTTTACCTTACAATGAGATGGTCGAGCAAGGCTACGTTTTTGTGAGTATTAATTATAGACTTAGTGATGAAGCAACCTTCCCGGCCCAGATTCACGATTGTAAGGCTGCGATTCGCTGGATACGGGCTCACGCGAAGGAGTACAACATCGACCCGGAACGGGTTGGAGTTTGGGGTCCCTCGGCTGGCGGCCACCTGGCGGCGTTACTGGGAACAAGCGACGGGATACGTGATCTGGAAGGTGATGGCGGTAATCCTCAATACTCCAGT
>DUFA01000103.1 GCA_011191975.1 Dehalococcoidia bacterium | reverse complement strand
TAGGCGCATGCGTATTATTTTTAATTGGTGCCTACCTAAGAGCAAGACGTCAAATATTATACGAATATCACGAAGATTAATCGATAGGCATTTGTCTCTTCTTGGGGAATAGTCTAACGGTAGGACAGCGGACTCTGGATCCGTCAGTGAAGGTTCGAATCCTTCTTCCCCAGCCAAGTCAATTCCAGCTTTAAATCCATCAATTACCCATAATTTCCTCTTTGATTTTGAGCCTGAGAATGGTTCGAATCCTGAATGGTGTTTACACAGCGAGATCTGTTAGTTTAACCGGACTTTCTATTGACTTCGCCTTCCCTCCCATCCTATACTCAATAACCTTATTGAACTGTATTAAGAAGGGTACTGCGAATACCTCTATGTGAAGTGGAGCGTAATGCCCTCTTTTTTAGGAGGAGTAAATGGACCTTAAAGAATTTGCGGATAAGTATATGGAAGCAATGGTTGAAGCCTTTCAAAACAATAATTTCAGCGCTTTGGCAGAGATTGAAGACGTCGATGTGATATATCATACACCTCCTTTGGTCGGACACGAGGCACACAAGCAAAGCATTATTGAATCCCATCAATATATTTCCGATATCAAACAAGAGTGGGAGTATTTAGCAGGAGATGGTAATCTCTTCGCACTTGCATATAAAGCTCGCTATATCTCCAGGGGTAAAGTACCAGGTTGGCCGTCTGAGGGAGAAGAAGCAGGTAGAGACGCGATCTTTCTTTATAGACTGGAAAACGGCAAGATTGTTGAAGTATGGCAAAATGGCATCTGGATAAATGTTGATATGGAAACTGCCTTGAAAGCGTCTGAATAAATGCAAAACTGAATATTATTCGGAACTAAAAGATGAAATAAAGGAGTATAAACAATGTGTATAAAAGAAGAGAGTAAAAAAGTAAAGTAAATTATCACCATTATACCGTTATACTTGACTTATTCTTATGGATAAATCATACTATAGTATGAATATGGTATGAATAATCTTGAGGTTTATATATGGAAAGAAGTGCCAAGGTAGCAATAAGTCTTCCGGAAAATGTTTTAAAAGATATCGAAAAAGAGCGGAAAGCCAGAGGAGAAAGCCGCAGCGAGTTTTTCCGGCGTGCGGCGGAGAGACTCCTTAAACATGAAAAGGAATCCGCGGATGTGAAAGCATATATTCATGGATATACTGTTATGCCGGAATCCGCAGAAGAGGTAAAAACAGCACACCAGTCCGCGGTGAAAGTACTGGCTGGAGAACCCTGGTAATGAAGCGCGGTGATATCTGGTGGGCTGAATTAAAGCCTCCTGCCGGGCGGCGACCAGTGCTTCTGCTATCCCGCGATGAGGCTTATTCGGTAAGAGAACTGGTGACTATTGCCCCGATAACCACCAGGATACGCGGTATTCCCTCAGAGGTGCAGTTAGGAATCGAAGACGGTCTTCCTAAACCGTGTGTCATCAATCTCGATACCATTACCACAATTGCCAAAGTAAGTTTGAGCGAAAGACTGGCAACACTTAACGTTGAAAAACAGAAAGCTGTTGATGATGCTATACATTTTGCTCTGGGTATAAAAGATTAATTACTGATCTCGGACGGCAGAAATAGACGTAGTGCCGGTATAAGTTGCTTCTTCTCAAATGAGAGTTCGGGAACTGTCCTGAAAGGCCAGCCAGTTTATTTCCATGTTCTGTCATGACTCGTTCCAATCTTAATTCACTCGATAATGTTCTTTAGTTTGAATTGAATATAGGTATTAAAGTTACCTGGAATTATATGGTGTTCATTTCTTTTACTAAGACTTTTACTTGTTTACTTTTTCCTCTCCCTGTTACGAGTTATCTCCCTCTCCAAATGGAAAGGAAGATACTCGAAAATGCCATAATCTATTATCGTTGATATTTTCTAAAGTACAGGTTTGTTTGGTAAAGAGGATTACCACTCACTGGTATTGGCTGGTGTAACAGGACTTATTTTATTGAGCAAGCAATGGTATTTTCGAGTCACCCTCTGTCCCTTTGAGGGAAAGGGGGTGAACTCGTAACTGGGGAAAAGGGTAGAAAGAAGAAGCAGAAGATATCGTTGAACTCGCAACTGTCGACATGAATTCCTTTTATGTTTCCGGGGCATGAGTTTGGGTAAAATGTAGCCTATTAATGTTCATTTCGTTTGTCCGGCATTCCGTCGATCCGGGCTTTTTCCTCATCGGTGACGTGCCCGACCGAAGCACACAGCACCGTAAATTCATCGTTTCCATCCACACCGATCAGGTTGTCTGCTGTTTCCTGGTAGTAACTGCCGATAGCACAGCAACCGCAGCCAAGCACTTCGGTCGCCAGATATAGCTGGTGAGAAATATGCCCCAGGTCAAGAAGCAGACCTTTGTGAGAAGCGCCATTACCCAGCCATTCACCGCGATAGGGGATACACGCCCAGAAGAAGATAACTCCGGCTTTGGTGGCATAGCTCTGGTTCTGACCTGGATTTGTAAACGTTTCGTTGATCATATCAGGCAGGTTTTCTATATTCTTTATTAATCCTATCTGGTGACTTAAAGGGAGATATCTCCATATACCGGGTTCGACTCCAGTTACATTCATTACCGCAAGGTAAGTTTCAAAAGCATACATACAACCACCTGCAGCTACCGGGCGCAAGTAATTTCTGCCTGATCCATCCGGCAGGTATTTCCAGTATCCGCCGATCACTTTTTTTACACCCTGTGTGCACCAGAGTAAAAATGACAGCTCGAAAAGTGACAACGGCTCCTGTGTATAAATTCTCCTACTCATGCGGCTAGAGGTACATTCAAAAAAGTCACCTTTCGGGGCTGTCTCTGAGTTAATTTCGGGCAGATTAATTCGTTTTGCTGTATCGGATAAAGGTTTCTGGAAATCTGGTTGCGGTATACCCCTCGTAATGTCAGCCTTAAGTTTCCAATCGAAATCCGTGATTAAGGACTTCATAAAATCCCGGTACATGTCATATTCGCCCATTCGTCACTCCTTTTACACTAAAATACATCCTATTCTAAACAGAAGTAATCGTATGAACAAGTCTGTTTTTCACACTCCCAAAATGGTAAAATAGTATTATAAGGTAAATTAGTAGAAATCAGGTACTTTCAGAGTGATCCGTTAACACTTCTCGATCAGTTTCTTTTTACTTATCGGTTTTAGTTCAGAAACAGTAATTGCAGGATCACGATGACAGTCATCAATCCGATCCCACAAATCCCGTGAGACCATGTTACCTGGAAATCCGTGCGTATTCGAAATCGTTTTGCCAGCTGCCCCACCGGTGAATATACTGCCGCTACGATAATTGCGATTATCGCAAAACCGCCGATAATGTTGTAACTGCGCGATACGTCCTGCTGGTTCGGGCTTGCCAGAACACAAATCAGTAGTGTCAGCAGTCCGTATGGAATCATGCCGGTGGCAATCACCGCTATTCTCTTGAAAAAGGGAGTATCCATTGAAATACCAGCAACCTGAAAGCTAAGCCCGAACAGTAAAATACCGATCATCATTAAAAGTATACTGATAGTGATGAGTAACGGCTCTGGAAATCCGGCAGCAATCATCCGGACGGCATCACTGCCGTGATCTGAAAGAGTCATGATCTGGCCGATACCTTCCTGGACACAGGCTAATGGTCCCCATAGCAGTAATGGAAAGGTGAAGGGAGTTCGCTTTTTCCATAAAATGGCGAAGATTATCAATCCGAAAGCCACATTTGCCAGCGGTCCAGCAGCGTCAGGCCAGCCTATCATACTGTCAGGGATCCCTCCCTCAATATCCATATGAGGAGAGAAGAACGGATGGATTATGATGTGAATATTTGATAACGGAATCCCACTCGCCCAGTCGGTAATCGCATGACCAAACTCGTGGATGATATTCCCGATATTAAAGCTGAATCCGGTAGCTCCGAAGACAAGAAGTATCGACTTAATGGATTGATTTGTCAAAATAAATGGCAACTCGTTGTTTCCAGGTATTATATATAGGCTGATCTATATTCATCAACTTAATTTAAATGAAGTAAATCACGCAAGCAATTTTGTTTTTTTATTGCTTTTTCACCTTTAATATTTCAAGTAACCACTTATCTGATCCGTGATACCACTCGCTGAAATCATAACCACCATATTCCTTTATGACCTGGAATCCTGCCTTTTTCATCAGGATTTCCACGGTCTTACGGCTGACAAGCTGTAAATCGAACTCATGAAAAAAACTGTCTACTTCACCATTTTCCTCGATAAATACTTCCTGGTTGATATGCATACGCATTGTGCCGGCATCATAGGAAGTCTCGCCGTATTTCCATGCTTTGATCTCGGTTTCAGGCGGAATTGCCAGGTCGAATCTCTGTCTGGGTGAGTGCCATGATTCGTCTGCCGGATACTCGAGTTCAATGGCCAAGCAACCTTCGTCGGTGAGATGGTTATAAATACAGGATAATGCTTTAAGCATTTCCTCTTTCGACAGAAGGTGGTGAAAGTCGGCGCTTCCTCCGATAAACGCGAAATTAAAATCCTTTTCAGAGAGATCAAGTTCTGTTACGTCACCGACCTGGAATAGAGGATTCGTGACTCCTGCGTTAATCTTCTTTGCGGCTGCTATCATTTCAGGTTCGATGTCAACAGCAGTGACGAAAAAACCTTTTTCAGCCATTCCGCAGGCGATGGTTCCGACAGCGCACATCAGGCACAGAACCTTGTGACCGTACTTTTCCGTGAGTCCTGAATAAAAATCGATTACATCGGAACGGTCTCTCCCTTCGCAATCCCAGATCGCAGCGTGCCTGGCGTAGTTACCTCTTTTATTGTTCATCATACTCACTTATTGATAAAATAGTACCACACCGTAAAAGCCGAGATGAACCGATTTGTTACATTCTGTGATATAATCGGCAGGGGTTTTGAGTGATTATAAAAAGAGCAAGCAGGATATATAACATGATTGGAATTGACTGACTGATCGATGAAATACGGATGGAAAGCCGACCACGCCTAATGGATTTCTTCTATACT
The DNA here is from genome assembly GCA_011191975.1 of Dehalococcoidia bacterium. Classification (GTDB taxonomy): domain Bacteria; phylum Chloroflexota; class Dehalococcoidia; order Dehalococcoidales; family UBA2162; genus MGML01. The sequence continues at coordinate 11,362 of DUFA01000103.1, read as the reverse complement.
CGTGCCCGGGATCAGCTTAAAAGGATTGACAGACACTATGGACAGCAGAGGCCGACAAAATGAAGGATGACCTGTGAAGTTATGAGTTTTTCGATTTCTCCCTGGTGCGACGTTTCCAACCAAGGAGTGCCAATAATTCGCCCACTGCACCATCAGCTGATTTTATCGACAGGTCAGGGTGTATCCTGTATTTATTCTTTACACCCACTTTGGTCTTTGTAATATACCCGTCTCGTTCGAGATCAATTATTATTTTGTGGGCAGTACGCTCAGTGACACCAACGTCATCTCCTATCTCTCTGGCTGTTTGATCTCGTTTTTTTGCTATGGAGGCAAGCACGAGTGCGTGGTTGGTTACGAAAGCCCAATCAGACATGTACCATTCCTCCCTGAAAAATTTATACAAAATACTATTGACAAATTCTAAATAAGTTGTATAATCCTGTTAAAGATTACTAGAAGTATAGTTCTTGTATTATATATCTAAAAGATAACTACAGGAAATATATTACTAGAAAACAAAATAGATTGTCAATGGTAAACCGGGCTTAAAAGTAAAATAATTATATGATTAAGTTAGATTACCTAGATAAAATAAATATAAATAAGGTGGAAAATCATACGGTGAAAAAAGGTTTTAGCAATGTACGGTGCCCAAAATGCAAAGGGAATATTTTTTTCAATGGCAGCACTGGAAGGATAAGCGGACAACAGGATGACTCAACAGGCTGGTGTCTACAGTGCGGATACATAATATATTCAAATAAGGACAGGATTCTTGCTGAAGAACTTGCTTCTATATCAACTGAATTAAGTAATACTAAGTAATACTTACAAGGAGATATGATGAATATTTTCAAGAAGAAAGAAAAGCCGGTAGCAATCGTACAAGAATGCCCTGCCGAGGGATGCACGTATACCACAACGGAATTATCCAATATGAAGAAACATATTGAGTGGAAACATCCAGAGTTATCTCAAAAAGATGAATCTGCGATAAAAAGCATCAAATAGTTACATAAATCGGTTATGATTTTTGATTCTACCGGTTAGAAAGTGTTATAGAAGAAAAGGATAACCATATATGGGGATGCATCTGCACCTGCGACATCACAATGAAGCCAAGCGGTTACCGAAGTCGATTCAGGAATATATGAAAAAGAGATTTATGTTGTCGGATTCATATTTAAAGGATCTGAGATGCCTGGAATATGAAGGGGTAGTAGGAGAAAAGCAGGTTAGACGTTTTAGTATCTTCGGTATAAGTGAAACAGATAATAACGCCGCAATGATAAAAACAAAAAATGATCTCGATAAAAATCCTAAAGTGATCCTGTTTGAAGGATATATCGATAAAGCTGGAAAAGCATACGCAGCTGACCGGAGATCACCGAAAACGGGGAAAAAACCGTTAACTCAAAAAACTGACAATTTAATAAAAAAAGAGAAAGGATAGGGGTAAATCCCTGAGAGATGAAAAATACGATAATCATCAGTAACAAACCGTATTTAAAGGAGGATGAGGACGAACCTCCTAGTTGTATTATTCAGCAACCTGATATTTCCTTTTTTGCTGAAGCCGATAGTCACGAAAAAAGCTTGACTTTGACTAATCACGACGAATTCTGGAATGACTGGAAGTGGCAGTTCCGCCACCGTATTAGCACGGTAGATGAATTATCGCAGTATGTACCTCTCTCAGATACAGAGAAGACACAACTCAAACTGGTTACGATCAAATACCCCCTTTCGATTACTCCATATTATTTATCACTCATCAATCCCTTAGATCCAAATGATCCAATAAAGAAACAGGCAATACCTTCATTTGAAGAAATAGCTTTATCAGACATAGGAGAAGAAGATCCTCTGGCTGAACACAAGGATTCGGCAGTGCCCGGACTTGTACATCGATATCCGGATCGTGTGTTGATGGTTCTGACTAATTTATGCCCTATGTTATGCCGTCATTGCACGCGTAAAAGAGAGTGGCGACACGGTGTATGGGTAAGAACATCAGAACAAATTGAATCAATGCTGGATTATGTCCGCAGGCATAAGGAAGTAAGAGATGTTATTCTCTCAGGTGGTGATCCGTTAACCTTATCAACTCAACATCTTGAAAGAGTGATATCAAGACTTCGACAGATCAACCATGTTGAAATAATCCGTATCGGCAGCCGATTTCCCGTAACCTTGCCGCAGCGTATAGATGCTGAACTCTGTAATATGCTGTCTGAGTACGGACCGATATGGCTGAATACTCATTTCAATCATTACCGTGAAATCACTCTGGAGTCAGCAGCTGCGTGCGATATGCTACTAAGAAGCGGAGTCCCGGTCAATAACCAGTCCGTACTACTGAGAGGTGTGAATGATTCGGTAGAAGTTCAGAGAAAACTCTGCCAGGGTCTGTTAAGAATTAAGGTACGACCTTATTATCTTTATCAGTGTGATGAGGTACAGGGCACCGAACATTTACGTACACCGGTAGAAACCGGGCTGCAGATTATTGAAGGATTACGCGGTCATACTTCTGGTCTGGCAGTACCGGCGTACGTTATCGATTTACCGGAAGGCGGTGGAAAAGTACCAATACAGCCATCTTATATATTAAAAAGGAATAGAGATGAACTAATATTGAGAAATTATGAAGGTGGTATCTTCCGCTACCGGAACCCTCGGTCGAACGGTCATAGAAGACATTCCATTAAGGCGACGCCGCCTGCTATAATTTCAAAGGATAAGAATGAGTCTGTTCCTGTCCCGGTAATTATTACTAAAGGGGAAATGGATGAGAATCGGGCTATCGTGTGATCTTAAAAATGCAGTCCGATCGGAAATAGCAGCTGCGGATGATGAACTCGAAGAGTACGATTCAGTCGAAACCATTGATATAATCAGGTCATCTCTCGAAAATCTGGGTCATACAGTCATAACGCTGGGTGGAGGAAAAGAATTTCTTGCAAAGGTTGTCAATGAAAATGTCGACATTGTATTTAACATCGCCGAAGGGCGAGGTACCTACCGGAGCAGGGAAGCCCAGGTCCCAGCAGTACTGGAAATGCTGAATATCCCTTATTCGGGATCTGATCCACAGTGCCTGTCAATTTGCCTGGACAAACCATTGACCAAGACGCTGGTAAACCTTGCCGGTATAAAGACTCCCAAATGGAAAGTGGTAAAAACCGAAGATCAATTCGAATTTTCATGTTTACAAAGCTTTTCATTTCCGGCGATAGTCAAACCAGCTTATGAAGGTTCCAGCAAGGGCGTACGTGCGACATCATTTGTTACCTCCTATGACGAAGCGGTCGAGGAAATCCGACGCCAGACGGTCAATTACCGACAGCCAGTTATGATAGAAGAGTTCATAGATGGCGGTGAAGTTACTGTAGGTGTTATCGGTAATTCCCCTCCGGAAGTACTTGGGATTATGCGAATACTGCCCAGAGATAAAAGACACAATTTTATATATTCGCTGGAAGTAAAGAGAGACTGGGAGAGACTTGTAGATTATGAGTGCCCAGCCCGACTCGATGAAAGTGTGTTACTTCGTATCAAAGAAGACAGCCTTGAAATTTTTAACACGCTTGGATGCCGTGACTTTACCCGGATGGATTTCAGGATAAATAAGGACGGTATTCCGTATTTTCTCGAGATTAATCCTCTGCCGGGACTTGGGACTTACAGCGACTTGGTTATTATGGCCCAGAAACTTGGCTGGACTCACCCGGATTTGATAACAACCGTGTTTCAAGCGGCACTCAGCAGATATCCACAGTTCGTATGCATATAACCATTATCTATAATAAGCCTGTTTCTTCCTATTATTCCGAAACCGGTGAAGAGAAGGCTGTAACCGGCGTGGTAACTGAAGTGGCAGCGGTAGAGAAGGCTTTGCTTGAATCGGCATATCAGGTTACTTGTATTCCACTTTCATTACCATTCGAGGAATCCAGAGATACCATTGTGAAACTGAAAACAGACGTGGTATTTAACCTGTTTGAAGGTTTTCCCGGATATCCGGATACTGAAGCTGATATTTGCCAGGTACTGGCCAACCTTGGTGTGCCGTATACTGGTTGCCCCCCAGAAGCCTTACGAGTAGCTCTTGATAAAGCTGAGACCAAGTCACTTCTTAAAACCGGTGGAATTGAAACACCGGAATTTCAACTACTGACTCCCGAGACTCTATCACGGTTTTCTCTGGAATTCCCATGTATTATCAAACCTAATGCAGAAGATGCCAGTCACGGGATAACGGAAGAAAGTGTTGTGCGTGATTTTCATGAGATGCAAGCACAGATCAATAAGGTATCGACACAATATCGGACAGGCGAAGTACTTGTTGAAGAATATATCGATGGACGTGAATTCAATACCACCGTCACTGGTAATAGCAACAAAAAAATACTGGCGATATCCGAGATAGAGTTTTCACTGCCACCCGAATTACCCTCCATTATCACATACGAAGGTAAATGGGAGGTTGAGAGTCAGTATTATAAAGGTACCAAACCGGTTTGTCCCGCTAAGTTAACGGAAAACGAGAGACGGGAAATTTCCGAAATAGCTGAAAAAGCCTGTACGATAACTGGTTGTCGTGGATATGTCCGAGTAGATATGCGAATGGACAAACAAGGCCGGGTATACGTTCTGGAAGTAAATCCGAATCCGGATATCTCACCGGATTCAGGAGCCGCGTTTCAGGCAAAAACGATTGGAATGACCTATAATGAATTTATCAGGAGTATAGTTTTACTAGCTTTAGAGGAAAACAACAGTGACAGTTAATATCAGGCCGATGATAGAAAAGGATAAGGCTTCTATTGTAAAAATATTGCAGGCAACGCGTGAATTTACTTCTACCGAAGTTGAAGTAGCCCTTGAACTGATCGATCTTTATCTAGAGCATGGGGTCAGTTCAGACTATCACATTTTTATTGCCGAGATTGATAGTATTCCCTCTGGGTATATTTGTTTCGGTCCGACTCCCCTGACCGAAGGGACCTGGGATATATACTGGATGGCTGTTAAACCTGAAATGAAACGGCAGGGAATAGGCCGTAGGTTATTGGATAGCGCCGAGATTAGTATAAATAAAACCGGAGGAAGGTTGATTCTGATAGAAACATCTTCAAAGTTGGATTATGAAAAGACGAGGAAATTCTACGAATCATGCGGCTATGAAATAATCGCACGTATTCCAGACTTCTATACTCCTGGTGATGATAAACTTGTATTTCAAAAGAGATTTGATTAGAGGATGAGGTTATATCATAAGAAATGTTCCGTATTCGACGTGTATATGATGACATTACACCGGCTAATCAGGATGCCATAGCAGAAGTCCTGGCTATTCTGAAAGAGCAGTTTCCGTTGTTGTCCAGGAGGGATCTTAAAAAGCTGCCGGAACAACTGCGCAATCCGTTGAAATATCAATTTCGCGCTATTCTTTTCGTCGCTGAAGGTGCTAAGGGTAAAATAGACGGATTTGCCCTTTTATTCCACGCTCCTTCTCTCAATTTCTGTTACCTGGATTATTTATCGGCGGCGAAACAGATGACAGGCGGAGGTATCGGAGGTGCCCTCTATGAAAGGGTCCGTGAAGAAGCGCTTGATCTGGAAACCATAGGTCTCTTTTTTGAATGTCTCCCTGATAATTCGAACCTCAGCCGTAATCCAGTGATAAGAAAACAGAACGTAGCCCGTCTCAGGTTTTATGAAAGATATGGCGCAACACCGATTATCGGTACGGCTTATGAGACTCCCCTCTATCCGGGTGGCGATAATCCTCCATATCTTGTCTACGATAACCTTGGACAGGATATCGACTTATCGAACAGTCAGGCAAAAGATATAATCAGGGCGATTCTGGAACGTAAGTATAAAGGTGTAGTTCCTAAAGACTATGTTGAAATGGTGGTCGATTCGATAAATGATGATCCGATTCGTCTGAGAAAGCCGAAATATGTCAAAAAACCTTCAAGTCAAATCCTGAGAAAAACTCCGATCGATAAGAAGATCAGGCTGGTTGTAAATGATCGTCATGGAATCCATCATGTTGAAGAAAGAGGGTATGTCGAGTCACCTGTCAGAATAGATGCCATTATGGAAGAATTGAACAAGGTGGACCTTTTCCAAAGAATACCGGTGCGTCATTATTCGGAAATCAACATCACGGCAGTACATGATGATAGATTTGTTGAATATCTTTCTAATGTCTGTTCCAAGCTGGATGAAGGAACAGCGATATATCCCTATGTCTTTCCTGTGCGTAATCAGACTAGACCTCCGAAAGATTTACCTATACGCGCCGGATATTACTGCATCGATACGTTCACTCCATTAACTGGTAACGCCTACCTTGCTGCAAAACGGGCGGTAGACAGCGCCATAACTGCAGCCAAACAACTTCTTCAAGGTTACCGGCTTGCTTATGCTTTGATCAGACCACCCGGACATCATGCCGAACCTGCATCTTTCGGCGGTTTCTGCTATTTTAATTCAGCAGCTATAGCCGCGAATATCCTCAGTAAATACGGAAAAGTAGCCATGCTTGACATAGATTATCATCATGGGAACGGCCAGCAGGAAATTTTTTACGAACGTGATGATGTATTGACGATATCTATTCATGGACATCCGAGTTTTGCTTATCCGTATTTCAGCGGATTCAAAGGAGAAAAAGGAAAAGGTAATGGCAGGGGATTTAACGTGAATTTTCCCTTACCTGAGATTATTAAAAATGAGAAATATCACCAGACGGTAGCCGAAGCGCTGCAAAGAATAAGAAGATTCAAACCTGCCTATGTCGTGGTTCCTCTGGGGCTGGATACTGCCAGGGAAGATCCTACAGGAACATGGACTCTTGAAGCTGGGGATTTTGAAGCAATCGGCAATGCTATTGGTTCACTGCGACGACCAACCTTAATTGTCCAGGAAGGTGGTTATGATACCAGAGTCCTTGGAACGAATGCACTGCATTTTTTCAAAGGACTCTGGTCAGCTGCGTATTCCAGGTAGATGGCGGAATGGGAAACCGCTACATATCTGGTTTACTGTTCCGGGAAACAGCTTTTGGAATTTCCGAACTTTACGGATAATAAAGACGAAGATGGGGCTTAATAATCCTCTCTCTGTTGCGGGTATTTCAGCTTTTTCAGGGGTTTTACTGACTCCTGTCCGATGTTCGGTGGATCGTGCCTTCCGCCGTGCGGGAGGGTGTAATCCCACTCGAAACCATGTTCGGCAGGGTTCCAGTTTTCAATAATCTGGTTCATAGCCCTGTTGACCGCTTTTTCCATCGTGGTGTAATCGTATGGCGGGTGGTGAAATACAACGCACGTGGTTTCAGGAAACGGAATACTTACCATCCCTTCCGGAGTTTCTCCAGAATACTCCTCCGGCATTTTAGCTCCGTAGATATAACCATCTTCCTTTTCTCCGTATAGCCTGGCACCAATTATCTCAGTTCGGCTCTTCAGACTGATCAGGATACCGTCGATTTCTTCGCATCTATCATGACCGGACACTTCCTCGTCCTTGGCCCAGAAATCCCAATAGCTGTCGACACCATCGTGACGCACTCCGATGAATTTATGGGCGGGAACTACCTCGATACTGACTGTGATATTTTTTGACAGATCTTTTTCCATATTATCCTCCAATAATCCGTAAGTTTTGGGTTCGAAGACATTACGTTTGACCCGGAGTAGAAGCGACTTTAGCATCGTACGGTATTCATTCGGTGTCATACCGTAAGCTCTTTTAAATGAGTGTGTGAATGCTTCCTGAGAGGAAAACCCATACTTGACTGCAATATCGATGATGCGTTCACCGGTATCCCGCAGGTCGATTACAGCAGCACTGACTTTTCGAAGCCGGATATAGTTGCGCAGTGATATCCCTGCGTATTTGTGAAACTGGCGAGTACAGTAGTACGGCGAGTAATTTAGCTGTTTTGCCAGCATCTCCAGCGTGAATGGTCTGGTCAGATTTTCCTCGATACAGTCCAACATCTTCTGGATACTCCGGTTCCATTCAAACACCTGTCTTACCTCCCATCAGAAAGGATTATAAAGGAGAAAAAGGAGGATTATTTGATTTGAGTTGCCATGTTATCCGTGATGTATAGTGATAATTCTTCAATATAGTATAATCGTTAAATAAAATAAAAAATGATGATAACTAATTATATTATTAAGCGTTATATAAATATATGATTAATGTGTTGAGTACCCGAATTCTGAAGCCAATATACTTGATAATGTCTTTTATCTTCATTTGTGCTTTATTATCAGGTTGTACATCACAGGATGAACCTGTCCGGGAAAATACCACACAGCAAGTTCAAATGAAGGACAGTGAAGGTTTTGCCATTTACCTGACTCGTGATGATATACCACCTTTAAAAATGGAGGTCCTGAGTTATGTTGAAATCGCAGAAGAACCAATAATATCAATCAATGATATTATTACCTATGATGCCTTAACTCACAGGATCGAGTTGACAGCAGATGCATTTGAACGTATATCTCAACTAGAGGTACCTGTCAATGGAAAATCTTTCCTTGTATGTCTAAACCAATCTCCCGTATACTGGGGGGCTTTCTGGGTGAGTTATTCTTCATTTTCATTTGAAGGTATAACCATGATGAAACCCCTGGGTGAGGAATCCAGTGCAATGACGATAGGACTTGGGTATCCTGCACCGGGATTCTTTAATGGAACAGATCCGAGGAGTAATCCTGATATTATGAAATCGTTAAAGGAATCAGGGAAGCTTATCAATGAAATGTCGTTCACCTTTATCGATGAATTGCCGCGTTCGATGAAAGGATACGAGCTATATTCCTGGCGAGAAGGTGACGAATGGCAGTTCAAGTTGATAACAGGAACGAATCGAACAAAAACCCTCCAGGAGATTGTCAACAATACAGACGAAATATCCGAATTTGTTGATATACGAGTAACCGGAGTGGACGCTTTATTAACGCTTCTTCATAAACTGCCTGACGGAGAGTCTGTTTTCTGGGGTAAAACTTTAAGAGTAGGAGATACAACAGGAAGTAATGTTGTCCTGGAATTTCCTGATGCAATTACGAGGAAATTCATTATAGATTACGCCGATAAAAACGGTATCGGGGTGATTCCAGAATCACAGAATGACTAGATGATTATCCCGATGAGAATCAGTACCATGCCCAGTATCGTTGCCGAACAGGGGATCTTCGTCTTGCCCCAGTTAGCCCGGCAGTAATTAATACGGTATACTCCGCTTAAAAAAGCCCACTTCCCGTAACCAGGATCATTCCTCAGAGCATGGAAACCTATCCAGAAATAGCCAACCATAAACAGAAAAGCTCCTATCGTTAATGTCAGTAATTCCTTCGGCATTGGGTTATTCTCCTTGTACTCTAATGCCAGTGTATCACAGTTGGTGGAGTCAATGCAGTTCATGAGTGATTTCTGTTGGGTTAAGTATTGACTCTATCGATACATATATATATCCTGTGAGATATGGAAGAACAAATTCTTTTTTCAGACAGGGAAGAATTCAGAAAATGGCTGATTATACATCACGATACCAGCCCGGGTATCTGGCTTGTTCTCGGAAAATCCGGTAACCCGAAAACGGTTAAGGCTGATGAAGCCCTGGAAGAAGCGCTGTGTTTCGGATGGATCGACGGGCTGATAAAGAGTATCGATGATACTAGGTACATTAAGAAATTCTCCCGGCGTCGCAAGGGCAGCAAGTGGTCGGTGAAAAACAGGGAGGCCGCTGAAAAACTGGTTAATAACGGCAAAATTGCAGAACCTGGCTTGGCAGCCATTGAAGAAGCGAAAAAATCCGGTAACTGGGATCTTCCGGAACGTGAGACAGCCACCGATGATCAGGTAAAGGTACTTATTGACGCTATTAACGGAACTGAACCGGCACACTCGAATTTTCTTAATATGCCGCTTTCTGTCAGGAGAACCTATACCATGTTTTATCTGGATGCGAAAAAAGAAGAAACAAAGATAAGGCGCCTGGAAAAGATCATAGGCCGACTGAACGAAAACAAGGGGCCGATGTAGTTTATGGCATATAAGATAACGGAAGATTGTGTACAGTGCGGCGCCTGTTATTATGAATGCCCTGAAGAAGCGATATACGAGGGTGAAAATCAATATTTCATAGAACCAGAAAAATGCACGGAATGCGGAACGTGTATTGAATATGGATGTCCGGCTTGGGCTATCGTCAAAGACGAATAAAATTGATAGGAGAAAGAGATGGAAGAATCCAAGTACAGGAAATACTTTTTAAATGAGTTAAAACCGGAGGAGAGGCAGAAGGGTTTCGGTAAAATGCCGGCGATGGTAGTATTTACCGATGATGACATCATCAAGGGCAGTAACTATTTCTCAGTGATGATTATGGGAGAGGAAGCGACAAAGGGTTATGGGCACGGACCTCATACGCACCGTGATGCTGAAGTCCTGGTAGCCCTGGGAACCGATATGGACAATCCCAGGAAACTCAATGCTGTGATGGAAATATGTATGGGGCCTGAAATGGAGTCGCACATAATTACCGAGTCGACCATCGTCTATATACCACCCGAGTTTATTCACTGCCCGTTCAGGATATTGAGTGTGGAAAGACCGTTTATCTTTATCCAGGCTCAATACGCAGGAAAACTTACCGAGACTTCTCTTAAAAAAATGGTTGCTGAGGAACTCAGAGATAAGATGATATTCATCGATACCGACGGTTCTTCAGAGGAGTAATAAGTGAAAGAGGAATTAATAGACTGGCTGCGTGAACCGGACGGTAGTGGTGTTGACTACCTGACAATGCGTGACCTTACCGATGCTGACCAAAAGGAATTAATGGCTGCCAGAGAGAAAGCACACCGTGAAGGTCCTATAGCGAATATTTTATCTAAAATGAATCCCGAAGGCTATTGGGAGAAACCGGGTCCCGGATATTTACCGAAATATACCAGTACCGTATGGTCACTGATCCTGCTTTCACAACTTGGTGCTTCTGTAAATGAGGACAAACGGCTTTCCACAGCCTGTTTATATTACCTTGACCATGCCATGACCGAATATGGCCAGATCTCGGTAAATGGTACGCCATCGCAAACTATCGACTGCCTCCAGGGAAATATGCTGACAGCATTAATGGATATGGATTTCTACGATCCTCGTATGGATAAAGCTTATGAATGGATGGCGATGACAACCACGGGAGAAGGGGTTGCGTCAATGGGAGACAAATCTACACCTTTACGATACTATTCCGGGAAGATAGGTCCTGACTTTGCTTGTGGAGCTAATAACAAACTGGCCTGTGCCTGGGGCG
>DUFA01000102.1 GCA_011191975.1 Dehalococcoidia bacterium | reverse complement strand
GCGAACTGGTACAGATTGCCTGCCTTGAGTGCCGCGAGGACATGCCGGCCACAGAAGATGAAATTAAACAGGCCGAGGAAGAAGGAATACTTGTTCATTCTTCACGAACTTCTACACGGATTGTTACGGAAAACGGATCGATTACCGGAGTAGAATTCCTTGAAGTGGATTCTTTCAGCTTCGATGAAAACAAGAGAGCAGTCATCGAAGTACGGGAAAATTCCCATTTTAGTCTTGAAGCCGATACGGTGATCTTCGCCATAGGTCAGCGACCTCTGATACCCGATGGGTTCGGAGTTGACATAATGGAGAACGGTAATATTCAACTTGATCCGTTTTCACAGACTGCCGGAAGAGAAGGAGTATTTGCTGCTGGAGACGCGGTGCACGGCACGGCAACCGTTATTCAGGCTATAGCTTCCGGCAGAAAAGCAGCGATTGCCATTGATAAATATCTAGGTGGAAGTGGAAATATCGATGAAAAACTGGCTCCTGTAGAAGAAGCGGAGCCGTGTTTCGGTCCGATGGAAGGTTTTGCTTATATGCCGCGATGTGAAGAAACGTATGTCCCTGCTGAAGAACGACTCAGGAATTTTCAAAAGGTTGTTAATGATATTGATGAAGAAATGGCAAATAATGAAGCGGAACGCTGCCTGCAGTGCGACCTGAGATTAAAGATAAAGTCAGTCGAGTTCTGGAGTAGTTACGATCAGTAAATACTACCAGGAGTTGAGATATTTTGTATCGTTTCTGCTAGAATATGTGCGTTGGATAATTGGAAGAGCTGTTTTTTAGGCTATAAGGGAGGATGCTAATGAGTGATATACCATCGCAGGCCGATGTTGTAGTAATAGGAAGTGGAGTCTCTGGACTGACGGCAGCCCTGACCGCAGCGGAAGCCGGGAAGAAAGTTATCGTCTTCGAAAAACTGAAATCTCTCGGCGGCACATCCAACTTTTTCAAGGGCACTTTCGCTGTAGAAAGTCGTTATCAGAAAGATAGATATATCACCTTTGGTAAGGATGAAGCTTTCAGGGCTATCGTTGAATACAGCCACTGGCGGGCTAACCCTCGTCTGGTCAGGGCGATAGTCAATGAATCCGGAGCAACAATCGACTGGCTCGAAGAACAGGGAGTCGAGTTCATCGAATTAACTATAAATATGCCGAACGCTCCTGAAACATATCACCTTATCAAGGGAGAAGGCGCCGCTGTGGTAAAGACTCTCGTTACACGGGCACAGGAAAAAAGCGTTACTATCAAGACCGGAGTACCGGTGACACAGATTATCAAGAGTGGCGACCGAATAGCAGGGGTGGTTGTCGAAGGAGATGAAGACGACGTTCAGGTCGCTGCTAAAGCCGTGGTTATTGCCAGCGGCGGTTATATCAACAACAAGGAATGGGTAAAGAAGTATACCGGCTTTAACCTGATGCAGAATCTCCTTCCCGTCGGAAATGTCGAAAAGAACGGAGATGGCATTCGGATGGCTTTCGAACTCGGTGCAGCCGAGGAAGGTATTGGTACCGTCGAGCTTTTCCGCATCGGCCCGTCACGCCAGGAACTGGGCGCTGGGGGACGTGTCAGCATAGCAGTCATCCAGCCCGACCTCTGGATTAATCAGGCTGGGGAACGATTCTGTGACGAGGGGATTACCTTCTTCGATACGTCCGAGGGTAATGCCAATGCCAGGCACAAGGAAGGATATACGTATTCTATTTGGGATAACGGTGTGTTAAAACGCATAGCTGAAGAGGGAATCGATAAAGGGATTACTCCGGATACTTTACCCGGTCAGAAAATCGATATTACGGAAGACCTGAAGGTCGCACTGCAAAGTCCTTCGGACGACCTGTGCAGCGGTGATTCGATAGAGGAACTGGCCGGTAAAATAGGTATTGAACCTGATGTGCTGAAAGCGACCCTCGATGAATACAATACCTGCTGCGCTAAGGGTTATGACGAGGTTTTCAATAAGAGCCGGCGGTATCTCAGGCCATTAACAGGTCCTAAATACTATGCGGCTAAAGCAAATACCGTATGCCTCGGAACCATGGGAGGTATCAAGGTTAGCCAGAAGCTCGAAGTGATAGATAAGCAAGACAGGGTAATATCCGGTCTTTATGCCGTAGGATATGATGCCGGCGGCATGTACGGACAGGACTATGGTATGCATATTACATCCGGTCTTTCTTCCTCGTTTGCAATGAATTCCGGTCGTATTGCAGGAAGAAGCGCAGCGGCGTATATAGACCGGTAAAGAAGTCGAAGTTTACATGTAAGTAACCTGCCTGAAGCTGCCAGGCTGTGAGAACGGAGGCGATTCTTGGCGATTCTGGAATCGTTAAAAAAAGGGCAGAAACCGGCACTCGATTATATATTTCATCCAGAGTCGATAGCGGTAGCCGGGGTTTCCGCTGGTCAAAAGGGAAGAGGTATTGCCAATAGCTATGTCGAGCGGTTCGAAGCTGCGGGTTTTCAAGGTACCATTTATGCAGTCAATCCGTCGGGTGGTGAAGCTATGGGCAGGAAGATATACCACAGCCTGAAGGATATTCCGGGACCTGTTGACTTCGTATTATCTGCTGTTCCTGCACGAAATACACCGCAGTTGGTCTCCGATTGTGCTGAAAAAGGTGTTAAGCTGCTTCACCTGTTTACCGCCGGTTTTAGCGAGCTTGGCGATGCGGAAGGTGAAGCGCTGGAAACTGAAATATTGTCCATAGCTCGTCAGTCGGGTGTGAGGATGACCGGTCCAAATGGAATGGGTATTTATTGCCCGGAAACCGGCCTTACATTCGATGAAGGCTTTACTAAAAGATCCGGAAACGTGGGTTGGATCGCCCAAAGCGGACGAAACGGGACGTATGTGGTACGTGATGCATCCATGCGTGGTGTTTATTTCAGTAAAGCAATCAGCTATGGAAATGCAGCTGATCTGAACGAATGTGATTTCATCGAATATTTTCGCGATGATCCTGACACGGAGATAATCGGCGCCTATATAGAAGGAGTCAAGAACGGGCAACGATTTTTTAAAGTGCTTAAAGAGGTGGCTGCTGTAAAACCGCTCGTTATTTTTAAGGCAGGTAATACGGAGGCAGGTTCCAGGGGCGCTGCATCTCATACAGCTTCTATTGCCGGTTCGAGCGTAGTATGGAGGGCTGCTCTAAAACAGGCCGGAGCGATCCAGGTATACAGCCTTGAAGAACTTGTAGATATGCTGCTACTTTTTAATTTTCTTTCCTCACCGACAGGTTGTAATATTTCAATAGTCGGCTTCGGCGGAGGGGCTGGAATACAGGCTGCCGATGCCTGTACTGACCGTGGAATGAATGTACCGCTGGCTCCTCAGGATCTGCAGGATGAACTGGCGG
>DUFA01000101.1 GCA_011191975.1 Dehalococcoidia bacterium | reverse complement strand
GGGATGTTCGATATCTTTCCAGAAATCCCGGCCGTTCAGACCTTCATCATTGAGCAGGTCTTCCATAGTGGACAGCGGACCGATGGATATTTGTCTTGGCACGGCTCCTGCCATCAGTTCCTTGCTGGTGTGAGTCTTGAAGAAAGCGCCGATAGCTTCCTGGATCTCAGTCATTTCTTCCCTGGAGACGGAGAACATATCGAAGTTATCCCAGTCCTTTCCATGCAAGTATTCGGTAGCCATTCCTTCAAGATCCATCCATTCTGTGAGAGACCTGAGAAGCTTGGCACCCTGCTTTCCGCCGATTACGTTAAAGAACACATAGCTGTCCTTACAAGGCCAGACCTGTCGTTGTCCGACATCCTTGCTCATTCCGACGCGGAATGCCCCGGCGCGCCTCAATATTCCTCCACTAAGCTCATACATCGGTATAGCGTTAGCCTGGAACCATCCGGCGCTTTGCTGGAGTGAGACATCTATGAGCTGTCCTTTCCCTGTCTTCTCACGGTAGTAATATGCCATCATGCAGCCGACCGCAGCATCAGCTCCGGCGTGAAGGCAGGCCTGCGGCATGCTTATATGTAGCGGGGCTTCGTCACGTTCACCCGTCTGGTACATCGTGCCTGTCATCCCCATTACGATCAGGTCTGAGTCTTTGTAATCCCGGTAAGGACCTTCTAGTCCGAAAGGAGTGATGGACGCCCAGATGATACTCTCCTTCAAATTTTTGATATCGGAATATCCTATACCGAGTCCATCCATATAACCCGGCCTGAATGCTTCAACAACGATATCGGCAGAATCGACCAGTTTTCTAAACAAATCTTTGCCGTCGCTTTCTTCAAGGTTCAGCGTAATACCTCTTTTATTCGAGTTATAGGCGAACCAGTACAAATTCTTTTCTGGATCGGGAATATCGTGATAAAAACTCCCGATGTTGCGTGATGGATCACCTCCTGGCGGTTCTACTTTGATCACATCGGCTCCAAGGTCGCCGAGAATCTTGCCGCACAGGAATCCTTTTTCATCTGTCAGGTCCAGTACCCGGCAATTATTCAGCATAGTTTATATCTCCGGTTCCGGTATTTTTATATCTGTTTTAGGTATTTTTTCGCTATATTTAATGCCTTTTCCGGTTCGACCTGGCTGAGCAGCCCGATAGCGAACAATATATAGTGTTCATCCAGGTAAAAGCGTGGTTTCTTGGGTTTGAGAGAAAATCCCTCCTCTTCACGGAACAGGACACCTTCAAGGATCTCCCGCGGATTTCCCGAGAAAACGATGGGCCCACCTGTTCCTATTACAGTGGATATTTCAGTTAAATCCTTACCATGCTGTATCAACTTTTCCCCGGTAGGTGTGTTGATCACTTCAATTTTTCCGGCATGCCGATCCATAGCAACCTGTACCATGACTGCCGCCAGTATTCTATGGCAGGCGAATTCTTCTTCGGTCTCCGGTAGTCTACCGTCGCGAAATTTTTCAACGGTATCTTTAAAGCCATGAGGTACTTTTTCTCCTTCAAGGAGGTCCATCAGCGTATCGAGATTGTGCTTGATACCAAGGTCACCTTCGACCGTCCGTTTCTGGTAAGGTTCAGGCAACCCGACAACCACGGTATTACCCTGGTTAGGCAGTCCTTTCGCGATAGAATGGACATCGGTGGTCGCACCGCCGGGGTCTATTACTATCAATTCACCCATGCCTGGAATATCGTCGCACCCTTCTGCGATCAACTTAGCCGCTTCAAGGACGGCCGAAGGCGTGGGCATGATCACATCCTTGATGATCGACTTGGCACGGGCTATACCTTTAGCTTCGATGATGTTCTTCATGAAAAGTTCCCTGATTTCTTTGTTACAGGGAGCGACATCGAGAACACCTATTTCGGGCATCACATTGCTGGTGAAAATCACGTTCTTCCCGTTATTTGCGAAAATGGACCTTATTTCGTCGTAAGTGGACTTATTTCCGGCGACTATGATATTGGTGATGCCGTCATTGCTTCGGGAAAACATCCTTGCGTTGTGTATGATGACTTCTTCATCACCGCCGTTTGTTCCACCGGAGATGAGCAGGATATCCGGGGTGGCAGCTTCGATCTCTCTGATTTCCTGCTCGGTAAGTTTATATGAGTAGCATTTGGTTACCTTGGCACCGGCGCCGAGAGCAGCATGATTGGCTGCTTTACTGGTATAGTCCGGGACAAAGCCTGCGCACACAACACGCAGACCACCGGCTGCACTGCTGCAGGCTAACGCTTCCTTCTTCTCAAGATCGCTTATGCCGGTAGTTTCTGCAATCTGCTTCAGGGCTTCATCCAGCGCCAGGGTAATATCGGTTTCTACCGTCGACGGCATCCGGACCCGAGAAACTATTTCTTCCTTGTCAAGGTTAATCGCTACGACTTTGGTATAGGTACTTCCGAAGTCGATAAAAAGTCTGATACTATCCACTTGGTTAAACCTTCCTGCGGTATATGTTTTCTACATCCTGCCTTTTACTTTTAGATCAGTTCTCAAGTCTTCTATAGCAGCATCGAGATCCGCTTCAGGTGGGTATACTCTGTCAAAACCAAGCGCTTTGAATTTCTTTTCATCGTCTTCAAAATTCGATCTTCCCAGTCCCAGAAGACCACCGATATACAGCAGGACGTTGCCAAGCCCGGCTTCTTTACGTTTCTCATTGAATCCTTTAAGGTCGAGATCAGCCATACCGTATAAAGAACTCATTAGTATAGCATCGGCTTTTGTTTCCTGGGCTACCTTTATGAATTCTTCCGGTGATACCTGTATTCCCAGGGCAACTACATTAAATCCGGCATCCTTTAGAGCACGGGATAAAATTTTAGTACCAATTACATGCGAATCGGATCCTACAGTCCCCGTAATAATAGTTGGTGCGTTTTCCATAATTACTCCTTCTACTGCAATCGAACTCGGTATTTTTTAAATTAGTCGTTATAGGGGGGCAGCCCAACCATTTTACCTTTACTCAAACTCCAAAGGTCGCTAACAGCGGTGTAATAATCGACCTTCTTTCCTTCTATCGCTTCTCTTTCCGCTATCTTCGCTCGGTGGAAGTCCTTGATCTCTTCGGGAATGGGAAGATTACCAAATTCCAGGTAACGGCATGCTCCTCTGGCATCCCTGACACCCAATACTTCATCTTTAATAGTGATGTTCGGACTCCATGGTGAATCGAGTACCCCTGATTCAACAGCTTTCACCGTACCTTCTGCGATATCGCCGTCGCCAAGGTCGAGGATCTTATCCATGATTGCCCTGACCTCTATTTCGGTGATTCTTTCTTCTTCTTCCACGCCCTTGATATCTATTTCTATCTTCTGTTCTCGTATTACATCGAAGATCCATTTTGCAGCCCGGTAACTCATCTCATGAGTTTCAGTAGTCGGAATTCCGGCACCTTCATCGATACTTCTCAGGTCTACGGCATTTGTCTTGGCAAGCGCACCGACCATTGCTACATAGCATAGGTAGGCAAAGGCGCCGCCAAGATGCCTGGCAACAGGGAACAGAGGAGTCTGTGCCGGACAACAGCCGGTAATCATGCAGTCCTGGTATCCGAATTTGTCCAGGTATTCGCGTATCAGTCTCGGAGCAAGTCTAATCCATGCGGTATCCTGGGTCATGTTACCCATGCAGTGTACCAGCGGATAAAGTGCTTTCTGTCCCTGTGCTGCAGAAGTGACAGCCTCGATTATCAGGCCGACAATGCCTACCGTCAGGGGGAAAGGAGCGCCGGGAAGCCATCCGTGAAGGTCGGTACAGAGGATGACGCCCCTGTCTGCGTACCAGCCGACGGTACTCATGCGTTCCTGGGCACCTCTAACAAGGTCTCGAATCGAGACATTCTTGGCGTAACTTCCGAAGTGCAGGAACCCGATTCCTCCACCACCGGTTGTCATTCCAGCCGCGATAGCAAAATCACCGCCCGCAGCCCTCGGACTGAGCGCAGCATCGACATTCTCGATGATTTTACGGACCTCTTTCAGTGGGTAATGATAAATCGGGAATCCGTTAAGCAGCGGTTTTCTGGTTTTTTCTACTTCCTTCATTATTTCCGCCACTTTTTCATGCTGCCCGGTTCGTGTATAACTGTCGGTAGTGACAGGGATAAGCACTACTCCTGCATCTCGCATCGACTGGCAGAGTCTAATCATATCTTCGAGTACCGGCGTTCCTGCCCTCGGGAACACACTCATCTTCCCATCTTCCTCGAGCTTCTTCATCACTTTCCACCAAACCTTGCTGTCAGGCAAGCTTTTCTGGTAGGCCACGGCTTCTTCGAAATCGACATCTTTACCGTGGGGAAGCTTATCAAGCTCCTCCCGCCTTCTCTTCATCAGCAGCTCTTCATCAACCCGTTTGTTTTCCAGTTTTTTCTCTTTCATGTATTATCCTTTCTTTACGTTACTGATGATTCTCAAAACGGATTTCCGGTGTGTTTTCCGATATGAGGTATTATCGTATCAAGAGGATACACCTCTTAAAAAACCGATGTCAAGAAAATCCCACTCTGGCTCCAGCCCGGAAGCTGTAGTTATTTCTGGTATTTGGGAGCGATGGTGGCATGCAGGAACATTATCGGCTTGTCCACCCGTACGAAATTGAGAGGGCAGTGTATGGTGTTTTTCGGTATATAGATAACGGTAGGTTTGGTGATAATGTGTTTTTCCTGTTCTTCTCCGAAGGAGAACTCAATTTCGGCTCCCAGGTCTTCCATATTATCCGGACTTCCGCAGAAGATAACATACATATCGAATTCGTGAGAATGGGGTTCCGCTTCCATCAGGTTCGGCTGGGTGACATATATGGCGAACATTGAAAAGTCGGAATTAAAATCCTCTTCACCGGAGAAGTTGAAAACCGGACCGAACGGAGGATACTGGATATTGTGTTCTTTTATATATTTTCCATACCTGGTTTCGGACATTTGAAAAACCTCCTTTGTGTGTTTTCGAGATAAAAGACGACTTTTATATGTCATGACCGGTCTGCAGACCGTCTCTTATCGCATCCACGATAAGTCGCGGTTCTTTACAGTCACCGACCATATATACCTCTGGGACGATACCCTTCAATTTTTCAGCCAGTTCGGTATTGGGCGAAAGAGGAAGTGCGGTTACTATGGTATCGGCTTCGATGGTCTGCCGGTTGCCATCCTTATCGACCAGTATCAGTCCTTTATCCGTGATTTCCTCGTACGTGACTCCGGTCAGCATTTTGACTCCTTTTTGTTGGAACCAGATCAGCAGCTGTTGCCTGAGGTGCATTATCATTCCTGCTCCAAGGAATTCTCCGGTGTCTACTATAGTAACGTGCCTGCCTCTTTTTACCAGGAATTCAGCTAGTTCGGCGCCGTGGATTTCACCTCCAAGTACGATAACGCGTCTTCCTATCGGAAGATAAAATTTTGTCAGCTTTCTTAACAGTTCCGGGCCGACGAACCCGAGATAGGTTTTCAGTTTCTTATGGATTTCACCGCCTTTTACCACAATAGGCTTATCGATACCGGGAATATCGGGTACGGTGGCGAGACCACCAGTTGCTACAATCACTGCATCAGGTTTCAGTGCTTCTATGGTTGCTACACTTACTTCATGATCAAGGTGAACATCGACTCCCAATTGTTTAAGCTGGTTTTCGAAGTAGCGTACGAAATCCGGCAGCGGTTCTATCTCGGTCCCTTTCACCAGTGCCGCCATCGGTATCATCCCGCCAAGTCTGTGCTGGCTGTCATACAGGCTGACTTTATAGCCTTTTATCGCGGCAATCCTGGCGGCTTCCATTCCCGCCGGACCTCCACCGATTACTACCACATTCTTTTTCTTTTCCGGTTTTGCATGCGTCCACAGGTTATCCGTGCCCAGAGCACCGTTTATCCGGCACCTCTTGACTCCCCCGGCATCGATACAGGTATCGCAGGCAGTACACACAGCGATATCTTCCAGGCGTCCAGAAGCTACTTTATTTGGGAGTTCGGGATCTGCCAGAAGGCGCCTGGTCATTACAATAAAATCCGCTTCACCGTTCTTTAAAGCCTGTTCTCCCAGTTCCGGACCCATCCTGCCAACAACCATAAGCGGGATGGTTACCACTTTTTTAAGACCAGCCGAAAGAGATATGTTGGCTCCTTTACCCCAGTATTTGCGGTTATACTCAGGAGGGAACTTTTCCAGTGGTACCGGTGGTTCGGGATAGAAAATAGCCTCAGTCATGAATGACGAGGTGTGTCGACCGAGCCAGTGAGACCTTACCTGTATAGCATCGGCTCCGGCACCTTCCAGTATCTTCGCGATTTTACGCGCATAATCGGGCGTTATACACGACTGATTATCGATACCCATTACCTGGCCGATCTCGATACCATTGATAGTTATCGTTATCGGATAATCATCCCCGACACGCTTTTTCATTTCTTTGATGATCTGTACAAGGAAGCGCGCCCTGTTTTCCGGGGTTCCTCCGTATTCATCGGTACGGCGGTTCCAGTAAGGGGAGATGAAGTTGTGGAGAAGGTGGCTGCTTCCGGCATTAATATCGATACCGTCGAATCCGGCTTTCTCGGCTCTGACTGCTGCGTTGGCAAACTTATCAACTATCTCTCCGATCCCGGCGATGGATAATTCCCTCGGTGGTTCGTTGTGAAAATCCAGTGGAGAATTGAGTGTGGTCGGTGACGAACCTATGGGCGGCCCCGGTATTATAGGGGTTGGTCCCCACATCGACTGCCACGGTCCGTCGTGGTTCATCTGCATGAAGGTAGGGCATCCGTGTTTATGTATGACATCGACGAGTTTCTTAAGACCGGGTATATATTTATCATCATCGATGCGGTAACGCCTGTTCCAGCGTCTCCCGAAAGGGAAGTCGATTGTCGGTGATTCGACTACCAGCAAGCCCACACCTCCCCTGGCAAGTGCTTCGTAGAATACCATCATATTTTCAGGAACATCTGTTTCATCCTCATGCCAGTAAAGCATGGCAGCCCCGGATTTTATCATCCTGTTCCTGGTTTTCACCTTGCCGATATACCCCGGTTGCAACAGTCTTTCGTATTTCATGTTAGACGCCATTAACACTCACCTTTCCAACCTCTTCGGCTGCCTTCCGTGAAAAACCTTTTCTTCTAGGAAACCTCTGAAAAAGTTCCCTCTCCCCACCGCGGGAGAGGGTTAGGGTGAGGGGGTTACGCACAAATCGTTACTTTTCACCCTCACCTAACCTCTCCCATCAAGGGAGAGGAATATCCTGATTGATATTAAGTGGTGATAACTAGATCTTTCCTGATTTTAAAAGTACTTTTTGAGTTTCTATGTATTGGGGTCTTGTCAATCAGCAGGAGCATCCGGACCGAACAAATCGTAAAACTCTTTCTGCCCCTCGGGCAGGGTTTCCCAGAAGAACAGTATCTTTTTTATCTTAATGTCTTTGTTTTCATCAAGGACTAACTGGTAATGTGCCAGAGCACTTTTTCTAATCGCTATTTCGTCCTTCTTGGCGTCGACGACTTCCATCCTGAAGAGGGCAACAAAGACCGCTCTTCTTTCATCGATGGTAATATCATCCGGGATAAGTCTCTCGTACCATTTGGGATGCGACTTCGCGGTCTGGACGAACTGGTCGGCACTCCGGAATCCGCCTTCAGGTCCGCCGATTCCGGCAATATACGGAATGAATCTCAAGTCCGGCGCGAAGTACTTATGCATTGCATCTGCTGTTTCCGGAAATTGCCCGACAGTGCTGTAAGTATTGAAATATTCTTTCACGAATGCCTGGATGTTTTCATAGGTCAATTCCATAATCATTCCTCCTTGTTATTTCGAAATATAGTAACCGGAATGGTTTACCGAGTCAAAAATACCGTCGGTTTTGCAGCGATTTGCATCCTGGAATAAGGCGACGATATATCGGATACGCCTAAATTTACATATAACTGTACCCGGTGTCAATCCCTTTTCATCCTGTATCACTGGCAAAGTAGAAGAATCGACAGGCGATCTATATATTATAGAATTGACAAACAGGCGACGGAGACATATATTAGCCGAAAAATGTCTGTATGCATACAGGAGTAAAACGAAATGAAAAAAGAGTTTACTGGTAAAGTGGCTCTAGTGACAGGTGGAGCTTCCGGAATAGGCAGGGGTGTAGCGCTGATGTTTGCCGGAAGAGGTGCCAAGGTTGTGGTCGCTACCGATTCGAACATACAGGGTGGAGAAGAGACGGTCGAAATGATAAAAAAGTCCGGTGGCGAAGGGATGTTCGTTAAGTGCGACGTTACCAGGGCTGGTGATGTCGAAACTATGGTGAATAAAACCGTCGAAATATACGGTGCTCTAGACTTTGCGTTCAATAATGCCGGAGTTGGTCCGGATGGCAAACGATTGCCCGTGGTTAATATAGTCGATTGCCCGGAGGAAATCTGGGACAAGACACTGGATGTGAACCTGAAGGGCGTGTTTCTCTGCATGAAATTTGAGATAAAACAAATGATAAAACAGGGACACGGCGCTATTGTCAATACGTCTTCAGTCGGTGCATTAAAACCTATGGCAGGTTTCGCGGCGTATGATGCCAGCAAGACAGGCCTGCACGGACTCAGCAAGGCTGCGGCACTCGAGTGCGCCCCGTACGGTATCCGGGTCAATGTTATCTGTCCGGCTCCTACGGAGAGAACCCGGCTTTTCGAGAACCTGACCGATGCAAATCCCGGTATGAAAGACGGGATGAAGAATGGCATTCCTCTGAAACGAGTCGCTACGCCGGAAGACATGGGAGAAGCGGTACTCTGGCTGTGTTCGGATGCGGCTTCCTTTATCACCGGACATATCATGCCGGTTGATGGCGGAATGACATAAGGGCAGCCTTGACTTGTCTGTAAAAATATTGGTTTCGGCGTGATATTTGTGTTATCATAACGCCACTTAGAGGTGTTTTCGCCGTGAATCCGGCCTGTCATTGATGCGGCAGACGAATTCAGGCATCGAAAGATATTCAGATACCAGTTAAGAGAGGAGGAAAACAATGGCTGAAAAACCTGTTGGGGGGTATGCGGGGAAATTGCTTCGGGTTGACCTTAGCAGGCAGGAGCTTAGTGAAGAAACAGTCGATGCTAAAACGCTGAGGGAATGCCTTGGAGGAAACGGACTCGGTGCGAAATACCTGTACGAAGAGGTACCACCAGGGGTAGAGTGGTCGGATCCTGAAAACCGCCTGTTATTCTTCGCAGGTCCTATGGGAGGAACCAGGGTAAGTGGTTCGGGAACGTTCTCTATAATCAGCAAAGGTCCCATGACGAATATGGCGGGGGCTTCACAGGCAAACGGATATTTCGGGGCTTTCCTGAAATTTTCAGGTTATGACGGGATAATTTTCCAGGGCAAGTCGGACGATTGGGTCTACCTCCATGTCCATGACGGAAAGGCAGAGCTTCGTGACGCAACACACCTGGTCGGTAAATATACCAGGGAAACGGAGGATGCCATCAAGGAGACAATAGACGGGCAGAGCAGTGTCTACTGCATCGGCCCGGCGGGTGAAAACCTGGTGCGGTTCGCCGGTATAATCGGCGACCACGGACATGCGGCAGCGCACAACGGACTCGGTGCCGTGATGGGTTCGAAGAAACTCAAGGCGGTTGTGGCGGAACGGGGTAAAGGGACAGTACCGGTTGCGGATCCTGACAGTTTATCCGAACAGGCCAAAGAGCTTGTCGAGAATGCCATGAAGATGGACTCAACACTTTCAGAATGGGGAACAGCATTTATTTTCCCGAGAATTATACACGGCGGAGCGCTGCCAGTAAGAAATTATACGACCAATCTTTTCTCTGAAGCTGAGAAATTCGGCGGTGAATGGCTGCGTACTCATTTCAAGGCTACACCGACAACCTGCTGGGCATGCCGGATCGCGCATTGTCGTGAGACTGAAGTAACCGAAGGCCCGTATACCGGATTTATCGGAGATGAGCCTGAATACGAAGGGCTTGCCGCCATGGCTTCGGTTATCGGTCAGACCGATCCGGGCGCTGCTGTAATGCTGGGCAACATGGTTGACTGGCTCGGATTCGATATTAACGAATCAGGCTATCTTCTCGGCTGGATAATGGAGTGCTACGAAAAGGGTTACCTGAAGAAGGAAGACCTTGACGGTATCGAAATGAACTGGGGAGACGCTGAAGCTGCTCTGGCCATGTTGAAGAAAATAGCTACCCGTGACGGATGTGGTGATCTGTTCGCTGAAGGTGTAAAAAAGGCTTCGGAGAAAGTCGGCGGTGAATGGCTGCGTACTCATTTTAAGGCTACGCCGACAACATGCTGGGCCTGTCGAATTGCCCATTGCCGAGAGACGGAAGTAACTGAAGGTCCGTATACCGGATTTGTTGGAGATGAGCCTGAATATGAAG
>DUFA01000100.1 GCA_011191975.1 Dehalococcoidia bacterium | reverse complement strand
TTGAGTCCATCAGCGAACGTGATATAGTTAGACAGAGCCTGCTGGTATGAAACACCGAGTGAGTAAAAACGAGCACCCCCGTGATTAAATTCATCTCCTCCACGGGCTTGCCAGTCCGTTGTTGCGATATTGAGAGGAGCTCCGGGCAAGACCTTTCCTTCACTCACAATTACCTCGCCACCGTCCAGTACAACTTTTGTGATACGAGTTCCGCGTATCATTATCGATCCATTGTCGGGATTAATTGCCTGGGCAGTACCGGTTGCTGACCACTCGAAGCTGAATCCGGAAATTTGTCCAAAACGTCCATCCAATTCCTCTACCTGAGATACACAGTTTTCAAGGATCTCTTTGAACTGCTCCCTGGATACTCCCTCTACTACCGTCACGAAGTTAGCAAACGGGGCTATAATAATTGTATCTAATATTCGGATAATTCCCGCAGGTATTACTGAATCATTCCGGATCGCACCACCGTTAATTATAGCCACGTGGGGTAAAGGAGCTCCGTAGTCAGGAGCCAGTCGAATTGCCTGCCATCGTAACGCATCAGCCACCAGGTCACCTACATTAGTCGATCTTGAGCGTACTTCACTTTCGCGACCATCCAATGCAACCTGGCTATCGGCGATCTTTCTTCTCAGGAGTTCGATAGCTGCTTCAAGCGGTTTTAACACTGCGTCATTATACTTTTCAATCACTTCTGGAGGGACACCATCCGAATCTCGTCCATAATCTATACAATCTAACCATTCCTCTCTCACTTTACCCGGATGGTCGGCACTGGCTATGCGTATGGGAAGACTGGCAGACCTGTCAACATCCACCACCTTACCTGCATCATCAAAGATTACTACCAATTTTCCGAGGTAACCGTACTGACCACCTGTAGTCACGATTGGTACTAAATTTTTATCCAGGTCGGTAACAAAATAAGGATATGGGGCATATGGCTCATCGCCGGGGATCAGTAAATCGCAATCATTGGCGAGTACTAAATCGTCACCACCGGCAACCATGACATCTACTCCCCGAAGCTTGTTTGCCAATGCAATATCGGCATCAAAGTTCTGCATGTGACTCAGGAGGACAATAATGTCAACTTCAAGCTCTTCCAGCCGTGTTACTTCGGCTTGAACTGCCTGCGCAACATCTTTGATAACTCTAACATTTCTTGGAGTCGAAATCACATCAAGTTGGGGGGTTATAGCCCCGATAATTCCTATCTCCCTTTTCTTATCCTTCAAAATAACGCTCTTGGCAATTCTCCCTGAATCCACAAGGTAGCGGAGAGCAGGTTCGCCGGAAAAATCTAAATTTGTGCTTAAAAAGGTCGCCTGACTCTCTGATACCTGCTTTATGAAATCAGCCAGGACTTCAGGACCAAAGTCGAAGTCATGGTTACCGAAACAAATAGCATCATAGTTCAACTCATCAAGTGCTATTGCGTCATAATATGTACCATCAAGTTGACTTGCATAAAACTCAACTCCCGCGAGAAAGTTATCACCGGAGGAGACCATGATCACATCATTGTTTCCGCTGTTATTCGACTCAATGTAATTCTTTTCCCACTCCACGATACCTCCAAACTGCGCTATTCCACCGTAGTTTTTAAGGTCATCATCCAGGTAAAACAGTTTTGACTCACCATCGTTGTTATGGAGGATGGTCAGAGTGTAGGCCCCATCCGACCGAATCGTTTCTTTTTCGGGACAACCAGGCAGAAGCATAAGGAGTGCCAGAAAGATCGGTATTACCAGCTTATATTTCTTCATTGCACTTTTCCTCCTGTTGCATTTGTTTTTTATTCATTGATATCAATATCATTACCATTTCAGTTTTATGTCATTTTCCGATATACGTTTGAATGAGCCATTGGTTGCCGCCGCTAACATGCGTGCAATTTCCAGGTCCGGTTCGTCGCCGATAGCTATGAAATGGATTTGAACGGGATGATCGGTTTCTATAGCCAGGCTGTCTCCTATAATTTCCTCCTTCGGAACGCTTCTACCCATTTCATCTATTCCAGAGAGTTGTCCGGGTAAGCCTTCAAACTGCTGGATATTGTAACCGGCGAGGGATCTCATATTTATGATGTCATGCAATACTGTCGCACGCGACCCATTATGTTGACTATCGGTTATAACTATCACAGCCCGTATTTTACCCACATTACTTACTACCGCATCTGTCATCTTAATTCCTGCTTCTATGGCGCCGTAAAGAAAGGCACCTCCGTGAGCGTAAATTCCGTCAACGACATATTTAAGTTCAGCAAGAGTGTTATTGATCGGACCGACCGGAATTTCATCATGGACAGTATCGTTGAAGAAGATTACACCGGCCTGGCTTTGTTTATTCATACTGTTAAGAGCTTTTTCAAGCCCTTCCTTCACATTTTCCAGTCTTGCTCCATTCATGGAGGTCGATGTATCGACAACGAAGGTTATCACCGCTGGTTCACGAGGGATAATGGTAACAATAGTCCATATTGATAATGGCACAAGAACGATGAGTACTAATATCAGGAGAAGCCATCGAGGAAATGGCGGTGGTCCATCAAAATGCTTTTCCTTCAGTATTGAGACATCATAACCCTCGCTTGCCCAATTGTTCAGCTTTTTCCAGTATATCCAGCGCTTCATTTTAATCTTTTTACTTGTTAATAAAGCTCATTTGCTAAGTTTATGTTGTTTATTTATTGGCAACTATACTCCGTTTTGGAGGAAATGTCAATAGTTGATACCTATTTATTCAAATAAGAAATTTTATCGTTAATTTTTCCCATTCAAGAATGATATTCAATTGATAATTCAAGCATTTTAAAAAATATATCTATAAGAATCTAATGTATTGATAGGAGTGGATAAAACAGAAATAAAAAAACTTCATTTTACCTATTGACAAATCCTCCTTTTTGGAGTATATATATTAAACACCATTAAATATATTTACTATTATACTAATAAAATACTAATAATAATTAATGGTTAAATAGCATATAACCTTATAAAGGGAATATTGGAAAAGGATTAAATAAATATCAGCAAAACTGAGAAGGAGGTAAAAAGTGCATTGCTATTATCACCTGGATCGCGAAGTCGCAGGTTCCTGTGTCAATTGCGGAAAAGGCGTATGCGTCGAGTGTAAAACAGTTCTTGATGAAAAGATATACTGCAGTCCTTGCGGTAACGCATTATTTACCGCTTCGATACAAAAATCACAGGAACTCGAGATCCCGGGTTACAGTAAGGGATTGAGGATTACCAGCGGCATACTTGGTGTCCTGTTGCTGCTTGGGTCAATCTCAGGAATTTCTTACTATGTAGAGTTCGGATCGCTGAGTGAACTTGTTGTAGATTTGATCCATTTTGCCATCGCAATAGTATTTTTTACCCTTGCGTTTTCACCTGGTTGGGTGACAGATAAATTAAGGATCAAACTTCATAATGGAGCTATTTTCGGAGCAGTAACGGTAGCGCTGATTACCGTCGCATTTATCGCATTATTGTTTGCACCCGTACCTCCAGAGAGTTGGCTAAGTTACTGAAAATATGGCGGTAAACGACGGAATTAAATAAACACAATGAAAGGGGGGAAACATGAGTAAAGGCAGTGCAAAGACAGTCGCGTGGCTTGGTGTTTTTGTCGGATGGATCAGTAATTTTATAGGCGGAGAATTTGGGATAGCACTGGCTCTAATCGGGGCAGCTGCTGCAGTTGTCGGCTGTATATTCTGGGCACAGGCGAAAAAGAGACACTGGGCGCACGGTTTTTGGGGCCTTTTAGCTCCGATCGGCTTTATCGGAGTTGGTGCCCTGGAAGACAGGTCTTGATAATTTCAGTATCAGAATAGGTAAAAACGATTTCTAAAATATTTACACATATCAAAAAATAAAGGAGTACAAAATGAAAAAGAGAATACTGTTAATAGCACTGGTAGTGTGTTTGGTTTTCGGCGGTATCGGTGGAGTAGTTTATGCCAGTTATGAGCACGAACCTGTAGCCGGAGATAAGCTTGTAGGCTGTGTTACGATGGGAACCATTCCCAATGATACTCGTCACCTAGGTGATTATCGACTTTATCCATACTTCAATATCACTAATCCAAATTGTGATAGTTCCATCACAGATATACATGTATCCGTATTAAGAACTGACCGTGATAATGGTTTTGTGGAATCAGTGTATGAAGGGCCGCTTAAGGTTGGGTTCGCGCCTGAAGGATTAGAGTGTTTAGCTCCTCATCAATCTGTTTCGACACACCTTCCAGGTTATTTTGATAACGGTGGGGAGCTTCTCGCAGGTCCAACCTATGCCTATACTATTGAAATTTCTTATGGAACGGCGGAGGGTGCTGCTCCTCTGATCGGCTGGCAAATTTTATGGACTCTTACCACACGCGAAGGCGGAACGGAATACGATGACCAAGGTAAACAAAGCCCAATGATTAACATTACGGCAGGAAAGAAGGCGAAAAAATAATTAACCACAGAATTGATGACTATGAGCTCTAAGTGAAGTTAGCTAACTTGTATTTGCTAGAAAAACCAAAGATATAGAAAAGGAGAAAAAATGAAAAGGAAAATATTGTTAATTTTACTCGTTGTATGTTTGGTACTTGGTGGAATAGGTGGAGCCATTTACGCCAAAGGAGAAAAAACGCCGATAGTTGGAGACAAACTAGTAGGGCAAGCTTCCGTTGGAAGTAATACTTATCTTGACAGAGGAAGTTGGAGATGTGTTGGATGGTTCGACTTTATGAATCCGGATAGTGAGGAAATTATTACCATAAAAGAAGTCCGCGTACAGACACAAGATGGAACTGTGATATACCAAGGACCATTTGTACCAGTGTACGATGCTGATCCTCCTAACAGAGATTGGCGAAGAAAAGTTGTAACCACCTTGTATCCTCATGAAACCGCACGGCTGCTCTTACAAAATTATAAGTATACTGGCGATGATTTAAGTGGAATGACTGATGAAAAGATAAAAGTTGAAGTGGAAGACATGAGTAATTGGGATTGGGATTTTATAAACCAAGGTAGGACAGCTTGTACAGCTGAAATTACCTATGAATCAGAGTCAGGTGATGCTCCATTGATTGGCTGGCAGAGAGAGTGGAATCAAATAACACGTTTCGGCGAACCTGCTGATTTAGACACCGATTCCAGAGAAAGTCCAATGATTAATGTAATAGCAAAGAATTAGTAACAAATCACTAAGCATAAAACTTATTAATGAAGAGGGGGTGGAAGTATCTCACTCCTGCCACCCCCCAGCCCGATGGGAATAGTAAATTGTAATTTTATCATCAGGCTGAATGCTAAAAAGAGGAGGTAATTATATGGAGTAAACCTACCGGTAGAAACTAGAAAGATTAAAAATTGAAAGGAGAAACAATGAAGAAAATCACTATTAGTCTATTGTTAGCGTTGACTGTTATTGCAATAACGGCAGTACCAGTATCCGCTGCAAAAGGTGATAACCCGGCCAATGATAAACCAAATAACCTCTATCTGTATGAGAAAGATAGTAATTGGGATATCGTTTGGGATGGAGCCTGGGGAAAATTAACAACCAACAAAGCTGGTAACGTCAAGTTCAATGGGAAAAGAATAGAACCTGGTTGCGAGTATGCATTAATTGTATATACTGACCCGTGGCCCGGAGATCCCATTACCATCATAGGCACCGATGTGGCTAACAAGGGCGGTAACGTCAACATCAAAGGAGAACTCGGTCCTGTAACCGGTGTAAAGATTTGGTTAGTCCCGGCCGATGATGTCACAGAAACTGGTATGACAGCCTGGAATCCAGCAGAATACCTGTTCGAGCACAACCTGTTCACGATTCCAGACCCTGATGCTTAATGGCACTATAGACCTACGTTGGGGGAGGATTATGTTTACTTTCTTCCCCCTTCGTCTCATTAGCGAGTTTCTTCGGCGGATCCCTTTCTCTTATTGGATGATTGGTTAGTTCTACCATATACCACCGGTTAACATAGAACAATAATAAAAATATATGAAACAACTCATAAGAATAACTACCTGATTAAGGAGAGAAAATGTCGTCCACTGAAAAAAAATACTATCGAGTTACACAAATAAAGGGTAAAGTTTCCTGGCAAGTGGAAGAATTATGGAGCGGGGGCATGATCCGAGGTCCATATAATTCCAGTGAAACTGCAATTTCTAATGAAAACAAGATTGCTCAACAAGAGGGTTTTATCAACGACTTGGAATTAAAAGAAATTATTGCCGATGAAGACTTTGACATGGGTACAGAAGATGTGAAGGCAGAGAGTTTTCCTTCGAATCGTTACAACGAAAGAAAAATGGGTGATGATAGATTACCTGATTTATCTCTCGAACCTTTGTTAGAGAAAATTGATACTTATAGTCCTAGTGGGAAAATTAACTTGCTATGCATTCCGCTGTTGCTACTATTTGGATCGAGTCTGGGCATTGGCGTAGCTTTTATTATTCACCTGATATGGCAAGCTACAGGTTTCTACTTTATTGTTCTGTTTCCGACGATAATAGCGTATGCTGCAGGATTTGGACTGGGTATAGGGAATCGATTAGGCAAGTGCAGGAATCTTTCCGTTGGGCTTTCTCTCGGATTAATCGTGGGCTTAATCAGCTATGTATCAATGCATTTTTTCGATAGTATGAGTTATGGGACCACGAACCTATTGACATATCTTAACGCTTTGGCAAAAGAAGGTTTTGAACTTTTTCTGATAATTCCTGTGACAGGATTTTTTGCCTGGATTGTGTGGATAATAGAGATTGGTATTGTATTGTACTCGACAGTCAAGTTTGGCGGTAACGTGTCGTCTATGCCTTTCTGTGAAAGTTGTAATAAATGGGCGGACGAACGGAAGCTGTTCACAACATCGAACACCTATGATACGAAGAAAGGACTACTTCAAGCAATAGCTGATAATGAATACGGGGAATTTAAAGGACTAAAAAATTCAAATTTTACAGAATCATATAAGATCAACACAATACTTCACCATTGTGATAATCTATCTCACAATGGATATATTACTCTAGAAGAGATTTATCCAAAAGATAAAAAAGATGAAACCGAAAAGGAGATACTTCTCTGGTGTGCGATAGTGCCAGCAGACAACGTAGCTAAGTTATTGAACGATTTTCCAGTAACCGATAAGAATAACTAACCAACACTCAAGCGGGAAAGAAATATAGTGTTCTCATATTAAAGGAGGTGCATATGCACGACAATTCAATAGATGAAGCAGAGGAAATCAAACCCATCGACAACCTCTCAACTTATCTCAAACAGACATTTCAAATATATGGCAGGGGATTTTGGAAGAACATCGTTATCGTCGCGATTACGAACGCAATAATTTGGGGTGCTTACTGGCTATGGGCAAAGTCATTATTTAACTCGATCACCGATTTTAGCATGACAACAGTATCATTAACAGCTACATCAATCGTAATCGTGATTTTCTCATGGATTTTGGGTGTATTGATGAATGGAGTACTGATACGTCTAACTTCAACGATTTATGTTGATACAGAAAATCGTATTGGTTTCACAATAGTTGCCTCATTAAAAAGATTAGTACCAACGATAATTGCATCTCTGATTCTTGCATTAATCATTATTGCAGTATATTTCATTGTGTCTCTATTTATGTTGGTTCCATTTATTAATATAGTAGCACTCCTCGTATTCATTATAGTCGGTACAATAATCGGCGTAAGATTAGCCTTTATCTTTCATGCCATTTTCATTGAGGGTGCAGGCCCTGTTAAAGCATTTCATAGGAGTGCGGAATTAGTAAAAGACGAATGGCGACACACGTTTGGGTACTTACTAGTGATAGGAATTATAAGTATTATCATCAGTATTTGTATTTATTTTATCTTGTTCTTCAATTCCTATGCAGGAGAAATCATAGCAACCATATTTGTAACACCGATTCAAATAATTGGCACTACACTACTCTATTGGGATCTTAGAGCCAGGAATGAAAGGTGTAGATTGGAGAAAATAACGGTTGAACTGAATACCTAACGTGTATAGGAATTGCTGATATTATGGTATTCGTAATGTCACTTAAGATATCAGGGTAAATCCTTGAATAGGAGGAACATCAATGAGAAACAGGTCACTCGCCGATGTATTGACTTCTCTTTCTCCCCGGACTATACTCTATAACCTTTACGAACAAGTTGTAAAGGTTCAGAAGGGTACTACGAATACCTCTATGTGATGCGGTGGAGCGTAGTGCCCGATTTTGTTTTCAGGTAAATCCTTGAACAAGAGGAGTATCAATGAGAAATAAGCTATTCACCATGATCTTACTAATATTAGCTTTCTTAACTATATTCATTACCGCGTGTGCAAGTCCGAAGTTCGAACTGACCAATATGACCATTACGCCAGATCCAGTTGGAGCTGGTGATGAAATAACCGTCACGGTAGATGTAGCTAATATCGGAAAAGCTTCAGGGAATTACACAGCTATTTTAAAAATTGATGAAGAGGTAACCCAGGAAACGATTGTTTCAGTCGATCCTGGTGTCTCAAAGAAGGTTAACTTCGATATAGTGATAAAAGAAGTTGGCTATTACAGTGTCACAATCGAGGATCTGACGAGTACCCTTGATGTAAAAAAACCTGCTGAGCTAGTACTGGAGACACCTGTTATATCTCCTACCGAAGTACTACCTGGTGAAACGGCTACTATTCGACTAAACGGTCGAAACATAGGTGAGGTGACAGGTATTTTTGATATAGACCTTTCAGCCAATGGAGAGGTGATACAAACGAAAGAAGTCACCATAGATAGCGGAGAGACGATCGCGATCAATTTCGAACTAATTTTGAATATACCAGGGCAGTATGATATCGGAATAGGTGATCATCATCTAGATCTGAAAGTGTTGAAACCTGCAGAATTTCAAATAAGTGGATTAAAAATCTCACCCGAAGAACCAGTAACTAACCAAGACATATTTGTATCAACCGAATTATCAAATTTAGGGGAGGTTACAGGGATTCACACGGTGTCATTTAGTGTTGACGGCAAAATAATCGAGTCCAGGGAAGTTGAAGTATACGGAGGAGATACTGTAAGCGTTAACTTCAGATTCATGGAGCACTTAGGTGGGAACTACGATGTTATTATCAATAACAGAAAAGTAACTCTCCCAATATACGGCCCCACGTATGGTGGTAGTTTGCGGTTACTCACGCATAACATCAATACTTTTGATGATGTTATCAATCTATTTCCAGCATCAGCATCTACAATGCAACTTACAAACGAAGAATTAGTTATTGGTGATTGGACGAGAGGACCAGCAGGCAGTTACGGCACTGGTGAAACTACATGGAGGACAATATACTTTCAGGATTATTTGAAAGACAAAGACCTGAAATCAGGATGTGTTGCTGAGAGTTGGGAGATAACCAATTCTGGGGAAATAGTATTTCATATCAGGAAAGGCATACATTATGCTCTCGATAAGGACAATGAAGCCAGTAACCTGGTGAACGGTAGAGAATTAACGGCAGAAGATGTTGCCTTTTCTCTTAGAAGGAGTATTTCCAAGCATACTTCATATTTTTACACAGAGTTCTCACAGTTAAAATACACGATTATAGATACCCCTGATGATTGGACAGTGGTTATTTCTGTTCCTGGTAACTTGACTCAAGAGGCTTTCACCCTGTTTGGAGACTTTGTAAGGATCGTTCCACCAGAAGTAGTTGAAAGGTATGGTGACATGAATGATTGGAGAAATTCCGTAGGTACCGGACCATTCATATTAAAAGAGTTCATCACTAATCAAGTCGCAACCTTTGAGAAAAATTACAAATACTGGATGAATGATCCTATAGGTCCAGGGGTTGGCAATCAGCTACCCTATGTTGAAGAAGTAAAGCTAATCATTGTTTCAGATACCTCCACTCGTTTAGCCGCATTCAGAGTTGGTAAGGTAGACCAGATATCTCTGGTAAAAGAAGAGGATCTGGCTAGTGTAACTCTAAATAATCAAATGTCAGCATTGATCAAGAATGATTATTATGAAACTCCAAGGT
The DNA here is from genome assembly GCA_011191975.1 of Dehalococcoidia bacterium. Taxonomy (GTDB): domain Bacteria; phylum Chloroflexota; class Dehalococcoidia; order Dehalococcoidales; family UBA2162; genus MGML01. Next base: position 620 of record DUFA01000100.1, on the reverse strand, counting down.
ATTATATTTGCTGGCAGCCCTGGTTAAAGAATTATAGTGGTGAGTATCTCGTAGGTTACTACAATGAAATCTGGCCGCAGTATGTTTGGCTTGATCTTGATCTCAAGGAAGAACTAACAGGAAGAAGGTAAGCGTAGATTGATTGTAAACTGAGTTGATTAAGGAGATTACAAGTACCTCTAGCTGAAGAGATTGGGAAGTAGATCACACTAGGATCGGTGTTATTGAATGGTATTTTGTGGAGAACAATAGATGCCGGATAGTGTGATGGTGAGTAGTACCCACTGCTGCATCAAGGGAGGAATTCAATGAAAAGGTGTTTCTTAATCTTTATTATATTGGTCATAGCTATAACAGGATTATCGTCCTGTGGCATCTCCAAGGAAGAGTATGATGCGGTAGTAAGTGAAAGAGACGCCGCACAAGCTAAGGTAAATTCATTACAGAATGAGCTTTCTGGAGTACAAACTGAGCCTGATCACACTGACACTGATTGTCAGAACAATCTGGCTCAAGCTCAAGAAAAAATAACAGAATTAGAATCAACAATTTCGGGTCTAGAAGAATTATTAACAACCAAATCTGAGTCGAAAAAAATAGTAAGTACTGGCATCATAGAT
>DUFA01000010.1 GCA_011191975.1 Dehalococcoidia bacterium | reverse complement strand
CCGGCGAAAAGGCAGAGATAAGCCACCAGCGCCCGCGGCCAGTACTTCCAGAATAGAGCCACAACACGCAGAAATATACGCATCCAGGTACTCTTTTAAACTAAGAAAGGTCTCATCAAGTTAAAAATCTTTGCTTTATAGAACCTCTCCCTTTCGAAAACGGAGATCAAGAGGGATTTAAAACTCTCAAATCCCCCTAAGTCCCCCTTTTTCAAAGGGGGAGTCTACTTGTTCAGAGGTTATCTTATAATATCACGCCTGAGTCCCGGACGTCTTTTTTTAACTTGGCTCCAGTCTATTGACTTCTCTTCCTTACTGAACTACACTGTAAATCCACACATAAAGTATTAATTAACCATTCCCCAATCTCCTGTCCATAGGAGGTTTATATGGTAGATAGAAGGTCCTAACACCACGAATGAGCTGAAAGGTATTTATTTATTCCGATATAGAGAATTGAATAAGGAGTTATATAATGGCTAAGGAAAATATTCCTAAGACTATGCGTGACTTTGTCGAATCGATGGGTAAGAAGGATGTTGAAAAAACTCTTTCTTACCTGACTGAAGATGCTGAATGGGTAACCCCTATATTAACTTTAAAGGGTAAGGAAGCGATAAAGAAATATTTATCGTCTGAAGCTGTGCAAGGTATGAAAGTAACCGAAACAGGAAATGGGATTATTGTTGAGGAAAACAAAGCTTTCTTTGAACATGTCATAGAGGTTTCATATGGCGGGAAAAATGCTAAAGCCCTGGCAATATGTGCTTATGAATTTAATGATGAGAAAATTAAGCTGTTGAGAACCGTTTTTGACAGATTACTCGTCGCCCAGCAGGTATCCGGAGGCATCCCTAAGATGCTGGTTAATCAGATAGTCAAACAAACGGAAAAGATGGTCGAATAAAAAAAACAGGATCTGTACTCAAGTACCGCATATGATTTCTTAAACTATATAAACATAAATTCAAATAAATAATTCTCTCTTAACCATCTTCCACCTTCCAGTGACAGGAGGTGTGTATGGTTCATAGTTGGTACTAGCCTATTTTTTTAAAAACGAGTACCTGTTTATATTCTCATAATTTAGGAGGTTTTTTATAATGCCAAGATATATTGCATTAATGAAATTGACGGAACAAGGGATAAAGAATATCAAAAATGCTCCCCAGAGATTAGAAGAGGCAGTTGCAGGCATGGAAAAAATGGGAGGTAAAATGCTTGAATTTTACGCTACCATGGGAGAATATGATTACGTAGCCGTTTCCGATTGGCCTGATGATGATACTGCTATGACATTCCTGTTAATGTTAGGTTCTCTTGGGAATGTTAGAACGACTACACTTAAAGCCTGGGACGCGCAACAATTTGGTGGTCTAATCCAGAAAATGCCATAACCCATTTACACTGTGCTGAGTTTAAATGTCATCTGGTTATTGATCGATATCAATGTATCCTAGATTTAGCATAACTCCCTGCTAAAAAGATGTTTGCTAGCAGACCATTTAAGATCTGCTAGCAAATTATTACTTGGCAGAATACGCCTGAGACTTGCCAGGATTGCCATATTACGTGGTGTTGTGTGCCATGTGAATAATTCCTTATTGACTTCTTATTCTGCATTATACTAAACTCAACAATCACGTAAACGAACTTAACAACTTACTCACGAAGGTTAAGAAGGGTACTACGAATTCCTCACTGTGCGGTGGTTTGTAGTACCCTTTTATTTTAACAATATCTGATTCATTTCATACGGGAGGTGATTCAAATGGCATTATACCCTATTATAATTATCATTGTTGGATGGGTACTATGGCTGCTATTTAGAAAGAAGACTGTAAAAAGTAGCAGGAAAATCATACTGTACATAGCGATTCCTTTAGTCGTGTTTCCGATAGCTACTCTTGTTTTTAGTTTGACGAATGAAGACACTTTTATGGGTTGGTGGAAACAATTTTCAACAATAAATCTGTTGATAAATATCAACTTCGGACTGGTATTTATAGTCATAATAGTCTCAGTTGTTTCAGCGTTTAGACGAAGATGGGAAATGGCAAAGAGTGTAGGTATTGGTGGAGGTATAGGCGCTGTTTCATGGTTTATAATGTTTGCTTTACTTTGGTGGGGATTTAACTGGTTGTGTAATTTATGTGGGTTAGATTGTCCTCCAGGACCAAAATAGCTATAGGAGTGAACAAACAAAGCACCGAAGATCGAAGACTATAGCGGTTGATGGTAAACTTCATAAAATCAGACTGATTATTGCAGGAGGTACTATTGTGAAACTGGAGAATAAGGTAGCGATTGTGACAGCCGCAGGGAGAGGAATCGGGCGCGGCATTGCCCTGTGTCTTGCCGAAGAAGGAGCCAGCGTCGTCGTTAACTCGTACCAGGAAGAATCAACAAAATCGACTGTAGACGAAATTATCAAAAAAGGAAGAAAGTCGCTTGGTATCGCCGGAGATATAACCAAGCCTGACATTATGTTTAAGGTGATCGATTATGCCATAAAAACATTCGGAAGAATAGATATTCTGGTTAACAACGTCGGATTAGCGTCCAAGACACCGAAAGAGCCTGGCAGTGGACCGCTTGGAGAAATTATCGCAATGTGGGACTCGCTATATGAACAGAATCTGAAAGCAGCGGTTTTAATGTGCGAGGCGATAGCGCCCCATTTCACTGAGCAGAAGAGTGGCAAGATAATAAACATCGCTTCGGTAGCCGGTAAATTCGGTTTCCCGAATATCGGGGGGCCGTATAACAGTATGAAAGCTGGTCTGATCAATTACACTCAAGGTCTTGCTGACAGGCTTGGACCGGATAATATTAACGTTAACTGTGTTTGCCCCGGCATCGTTTATACTGATCCCTACAGACATATTTCAGAAATGGTTGTGAAAAATCAGCCCGAGTTCAAAGGTATGGAACCCAGGGAATGGTTTCTCGGATTAGTTGAAGGTAAACACCAATATCCCGGGCTAAATATTCCACCGCTTCTGCTGCCTATGAAAAGAGAGCAAACAGTCGAGGATATCGGCCGGGCTGTCGTTTTCCTGGTTTCTGAAGATTCCAGGAACGTCACAGGTCAGTCGTTTAACGTCGACAGCGGTATGATTAAAAGTTAGGAAATGGTCTCTTAGCTTAATAAAATGGGAATAGAAATTTCGGGTACTCGAATACTTCTATGAATAATCTCGCAAGGAGGTAAAAGCGATGGAACGAACTGAGTGGCTACAGCATGAACGGGAAAAGGCAGAGAAGCTGTATGATCTTTATGCTCCGGGATATTGGGATGAAATAATTCATCATGAAAACGAAACTCAATTCGAGTATCTTCATAAATTCCTGGAATTGATTCCCAAACACAGTATTGTACTGTCCGCGGCATGCGGAGGAGGGCAGTATGATGGGATATTACTGGAGGCGGGTCACAGCGTTGTGGGTATCGATCAGTCTGAAGGAATGCTGGCACAGGCAAAGGAACGTTTCCCGGAGATACGATATGAGAAGACAGGTCTGCAGGAGATGAATTTCCGGGAGGAGTTTGATGGAATAACCTGCATAGATGCCCTGGAGTATGTTTGCCCGGAGGATTGGCCCGGGATTTTACATAGATTCCGGGAGGCATTGAAGCCGGGTGGAATGCTGTATTTTACGACGGCTGTTATGGAAGAAGACCATTTAAAGGAACACTTGGAGAAGGCGAAGTCGATGGGACTACCGGCAGTTATTGGAGAAATAGTGTATCTGGCTGAAGGAGATTACGAGGAGGCGATAGCACGAGAGGAGAAGGTGACCACTGAAGAGTATACACTTTATAATTATAACCCACCGCTGGAGCAGGTACGGACCTGGATTCGTCAATCGGGGCTAACGATCGAAGAAGAAGGAGGCGGGAACGAGGTTGAAGCCTATGACGGAAAGTTAATATGGCATTATACGCACTTTATCATGAGGAAGAAGTAAGGGAATAAAGGAGTAAATTGACAATGGGTACAGAAGAGAATAAAGCACTGGTACGTAGATTTATTGATCTTTATAACCAGAATGAACTGGATGCCGCCTACAAAATGCTTAGTCCGGGTTGTTTTGGAGAAGGTATTACGTTGGACCAAACGAGACAGTTAGACATTATGATATTCAAATCATTTCCTGATTGGGAGATTACGATACTGGACATGGTAGCTGAAGGTGATAAGGTAGCTTTTATAGAAAATTACCAGGGGACACATACAGGAGAACCTTACATGGGTATTCCACCGACAGGCAAAAAGCAAGATTTCAACGCTACCCGTATTTTCAGGATAGTCGATAACAAAATCATAGAAATCAAAGGTACGGAAGATTTATTAAGTTCTGCACAGCAACTTGGGATTTTACCTACAATACAAGAAGCCATTAAAGCATATATAGACTCTTTGAAATAGCACTCCTACCAACCGAATAGATTGGGAAGAAATTATTAAGGAGTAAATTAGCAATGGGAACTGAGGCAGAAGAAAATAAAGCTTTGATTCGCCATGTATTTGAACTCGCTGATAAAGAGAAAAAACTGGATGCGGTTTTCAACATTTGCGATTCAAACTATGTTGAACACAGACTGAATAATGTTGAACTATCCCTTAAGGAAGCGAAACAAGAGATTCTTGATTTCCCACAATATACTGATTATAGTCTTACCATTGACCACCTTTTGGCTGATGGAGATAAAGTCGTTTATTCGGTAAAACACAGATACACACTCGTCGAAACGGGGGAAAAATATCAGTTGACCAGCAATGGTATTTTCAGAATTGCTAACGGGAAAATAATGGAATTTTGGGGCTTGGGAGGTGGCGTAATAAAAATTTAATCAACATATTGTTCTACCTTCTTCAGGTGAGATTGGAAAGGCATTAGGAACATTAACAATATCTTAAGTAATAGAGAACAGGAGGAAAGAAATGGATATATTTACAGTCAATGAAGAAACCTGTACCAAATGTGGCGCCTGTGCCGAGGTGTGTCACCTGGGAATAATAGATTACCAGGAGGACTCCTTCCCCAGACCATATCCTGAAATATCTGAAAAAATGTGCAGTAAATGCAGTGCCTGTCTGATAGTCTGCCCCAATGAGAGTTTTATTCATCGTGATGTTTCTTACGAGGAATGCCCGAAGATAGATTCAACTCTCAAGATTAGTTACAAACAGTGTGCCCAGCTTCTTAAAACCCGGCGTTCAATAAGGGCTTTTAAGGATACACCTGTTCCCCGGGATGTCATTCTTCAGGCTATAGAAGCGGCAAGATTTTCCCCAACCGGCAATAATACCCAGCAAGTTCAATGGATGATAATTGACGATAAAGATATGGTTGATAATTTCAGGAAAGTTGGGAATGCATGGATAACAACGGTGATAAAAAATGCTCCGGTATATGCTCCGTTAGGAGATATATTTGAAAAACGAAAAGAAGCTGGTATAGATAGTTTTCTCCGTGGTGCCCCGGCGATAGTTTGCGCCTTTGCTGAAAAAGATAATCCTATAAGGACTTACGACTGTACAATATCTCTTGCATATTTCGACATTTCTGCTATCAGTCTGGGACTGGAGTGCTGCTGGGATGGCTTTTTCGTTGGTGCTGCGACTAGCTTTCCACCGATCAAAGACGCCATCGCTCTCCCGGAGGAATACCAAATCTATGGTGGTATGGCTGTCGGCTATCCGAAATACAAATATAAGAGGATACCGATGCGGAACCAGGCTCGAATCACATGGCGGTAAATAACGAACACTCCTACTAACAAAGAGATTAAGAAGTAGATATAACATACTAATTTACAATCTTTATTGACTTCTTATTCCGCATTATACTAAACTCAACAATCACGTAAACGAATTTAACAACTTACTCACGAAGGTTAAGAAGGGTACTACGAATACCTCACTGTGCGGTGGTTTGTAGTACCCTTATCAATATTTAGGAGGTAAACAAAATGGATATAAAAGAGTTCGCACAGAAATTCATACAGGCAGAGGATGAAGCTTGGCAAAACGGAAACTGCGATGCTTTGCAGGCTTTAGAAACACCCGATGTCGTCTATCACATGATGATACTCGGAGACCAGGACCAGGAGGGATGGGAAGCACATAAAGAATATATCCTGGGGATGCGACAGATGACTTCTGAAATTCACCAGGAATGGAATTACATCGCAGGTGACGGTAACGTCTTTTCTCTTTCTTATAAATCACGCGCTAAATTTGCTGTAGAAGTACCAATGTTATCTATCCCAGCGGGAGGAACTGCTGAAACTAACGGTCTTTTTGTTTTCCGATTGGAGGGAGACAAAATAGCCGAAGCATGGTGTCAAGGTAGTTTTGCGGTTCAATAATTGTCTAGAACTATAGATTAATATAACCAAATAAGTGAGTCCTATAAGCTGCCGATAGTGCGGTGGAGGGTAGTGCCCTATTATATTCTTAGGAGGGATAGGAGTATGCCGTATGTAAAAGTAAACGACATCAACATGTATTATGAACAACACGGACAAGGTAAACCACTTGTCCTGATACCAGGGATAGGAAGTGATTCATCAAATTTTGCCCAGGTGATCCCGATTTTCTCGCAATATTATCAAGTGATTGCTATTGATAACCGAGGTGCGGGAAAGAGTGATAAGCCTGATTATCCATATACGATAGAAATGATGGCTGACGACTTATCAGGATTATTGGATGAATTAGGGATTGACAAAGCCAATGTATTTGGACTCTCTATGGGAGGGGGAATTGCGCAAGAATTCGCTTTAAAGTATCCAGAAAAGGTAATCAGCCTGATATTAGGATGCACAGCTTGTGGTGGTTCTCATGCTATCTCTTTGGAAGGTACAGCCACAACTCTTGATTCCATAGGTGCAAATACTTCATTAACACCTGAAGAAAGAGTCAAGTCAGTAATGTCTCTTCTATACACTCAAGATTTCATGGAAAAGAATCCTGACCTTATTAAAGAGATTGCTCTTCAAGCCAAGAATCCACCCGACCCTACAGGTTGGGCGAGACAGCAGGAAGCAATATCCTCTGCAGACACGTATGATAGGTTGCCAAATATTACTATGCCTACTTTGGTTATTGTGGGAGAAGAGGATAAGATGATTCATCCGGACAACTCACGCCTTCTCGCATCACGGATACCAGATTCTGAACTCGCAATAATAAAGAACGCAGGTCATGCTCTTACTGTTTTAGAAGAAACTCAAAAAACGGTTCTTGATTTCTTGGATCGGTTTAACGCGAAGAAATAATAAATTCAAGTATTTACGAATCAAAGGAGTAGTAAACAATGGGAACTGTAGAAGAGAAAAACAAGGAACTGGTTCGTCGATATTGTGAACTTTGGAGCCAACATGAACTAGATGCTGCTAATGAAATAATTTCTCCAAGTTGTTTTAGAAAGGATTTTACATGGGAACAAAATAAACAACTCGACAACATGATTTTCAAAGCATTTCCTGATGTGAAGATGATAATAGTAGACATGATAGCCGAAGGAGATAAGGTTGCCGCTATAAGGAATATTACTGGGACACATACAGGTGAACCGTATATGGGTATTCCCCCGACAGGTAAAAAGTTGGATATCACTGGCACCAATATTGGTAGGATAGTTGATAACAAAATCGTAGAAAACAGAGGTACGAGTAATCAGATGGGTTGGTGGCAGCAGCTTGGAGTTTTACCTTCAACAGAAGAGATAATCAAAGCCTATAAAGATAGCCATATATAAAGGAGTATAAACAATGATGATACAAGAAAGAACTCATATTATTCATGATCAAAATGTTTGTACCGCATGTGGAATATGCGAGTTGATGTGTTCACTTTATCATGAAGACATGTACAATCCATCGTTATCAAGGTCTCGTATAATCCGGCAGCCGTTTACTGCTGATCATGAATATTACGTATGCCAGCACTGTGAGTCACCGGAGTGTTATGAAGCATGTCCCCTGAAAGATTCAGCTCTCTGCATAGACCCAACTACCGGTATTGTCTATATCAACGAGGATAAGTGTACCGGATGCGGTGAATGCGTTAACGCCTGTCTGTTTGATCCGCCGAGGATCAATATCAATCCGAAGAGTAACGTCGCCTTCAAATGTGACCTGTGTAAAGGTCGGGACGACGGATCGATATGTATTGAGTACTGTCCGTTTCAGGCTATTATACTCGAATCTAAGGATGAGAGGTAAGACCTATGGAAAAGACATATGGTTGGGCAGGAAAAGTATTGCATGTTGATTTAACGAATGGAAAAATAGAGAAGATACCAACCTCTGATTATAAACCTGAGGAATTTATCGGCGGAGTGGGACTGAACGCCAAAATATTCTGGGAACTGGGCTGTCCTGAAGTTGGAGCCTACGAACCTGATAATCCTCTCATCATATCGGCAGGACCGTTAACCGGGATATATGGTCCGTTCGGAAGAGCGGAAGTCGGCTCCATTTCACCTCAATGTTATCCGGAGGAATTATTCACATATTCTGGGTTCGGTGGTATGTTTCCGGCAGAGATGAAATATGCCGGATATGACAGCATTTTCATCACCGGGAAAGCTGAAAAGCCGGTATATCTGTCGATCATTGATGATGAAGTGAAGGTAAAGGATGCCCGTAACTTGTGGGGCATGGACACCTTTGAGACACAGGAAAAACTGATGACTGATGAACTGGGATCCTCGAACCTGGTAATAGGGCCAGCCGGTGAGAATCTCAGCCGGATGGCAGTAATCCTGAATGAAACAGAATGTGCCGCCGGTCAGGGTGGTTTTGGTGCTGTAATGGGATCAAAGAACCTGAAAGCAATCTCAGCCAAAGGAACCGGAGGAATAAATATCGCGGATCCCAACAGCCTGATGGAACTGATAAAGGTAATTGTTGAAGAGAACAAAAAGAGCCATTTTGCTACCTTATCTCGTCCTCCCATATTTGCTTCACAGGAACTCAAGGACATTTTCGCAGATAGATATTATAAGAAGCAGTATGGATGCTATGGGTGCCCTCAACAATGTCACAGTATCCATGAAATCAAAGGTATAGGACGTGGTAGTGTTTCCTGTGCTAACAGTTTTTGGTGGACAATCAGTACGAAACCGGAAGATATCTGGGAAGCAAATATTCTCAGTCAGAAATTGGGAATAAATTCCTACGAAACTATCGCAGGTATACCGAATATTCTCACGCAGTCCTATGCTCGAGGTATTCTCAAGAGTGAGGACGTTCGGGACGACTTGGGTTTACCTGTACCACCATGGCTGGGAGGAACAGACTCGGATCATGACTTTCTCACTGCTCTACTCGGGAAAATTTCCGATGGCGAGAAACCGTACTCCGAAGGATTAGCAAGATTCTTTGAGTATTTTGAAGACAAATTGGAATACGGCAATGAGTTAATGGACGTGTATAAAGAATTGTCTAACGCCCATGGTTATCATACACACTTTATGAATAACCTGGCTGGTGAGCTTCATAAGGCAGTCGATACCAGAGATCCATACAATTCATGTCACGATTATCTAAATATGCCTGTACTTGTGAATCCTCTAGTTCATGATGAGGTGATGGAACATTTTGGACTCCCTGTTTTTGAACAATACAAAATAACTGATATAAGTAAAACCGATTATCAGAAAGCTGAAACGATGACTGTATGGGTCCAGGATAATCAGTCCTTAAAAAACTCCTTACCTGTATGTGAATTCTTCAGTTTACCTTTTCATTTTTATAACTCTCCTGAAATGGATCTGAGAGTCTTTGAAAGCAGAATGCTTTCAGCGGTAACCGGACTAAGTATTGATACTTCGTCGCTGGAAACTGCCGGTGAAAGAATCACCAATCTACTCAGATCAATAATGGTGAAACGAGAAAATCGTGCCAGAGAGAGTGATACGTTGAACGAAGTGTATTTTAAGAAAGCAATATACCAAATAGGTCCAATAGACAAAGAGAAATTCGAACAGTTAAAAGACAGGTTTTACCAGCTGAGAGGATGGGCTGTGGAAACAGGGCAGCCAACACGAGCCAAACTGGAAGAACTGGGGCTCAAAGATGTTGCCGATGAACTGGCAAACATTAATCGCCTTGGTTAATTCCCCAATATGGAAAATCCTAATAATAAGGAGCATAAACCTATGGGTATTGAAGAGAATAAAGCAATAATAAAGCGATTCTGGGAAGAATGTAACAAGGGAAACTACGATGTCATCGATGAATTATGCGCAGATAACTTTGTTAATTACCGAATCAATGGTACAACGATGGATAAAGCAGGCTACAAGCGACTTTTTCAGGCTATATCACAGGCTAGTCCTGATACTCAGGCTACGATCGGAGAAATGGTTGGCGAAGGTGACTTGGTAGCTTTCTATTTCATACTAGCTGGTACAAATACAGGAGAAATTGCTGGTAATCCACCCACAGGTAAACGGTTTTCTATGATGGAATCATATTTCGCCCGTTTCAAAGGTGGAAAAATCATTGAATTCAGAAATTTTCAGGCACAAAGGAAGGATGAAGAATGATGTCATTAGAAGAGAATAAAGCACTCGTTCGCCAAATGTATGAATTAATGAACCGAAAGGAACTGGATGCCGCTCATGAATTCTTATCCCCGGGTTTTCAAATGGAGACTCTTACCCGGGAACAATTAATCCAGTTAGACATCATGTATTTCAATGCATTTCCTGATGCGAAAGCAGTAATGTTGGACATGGTAGCTGAAGGAGATAAGGTAGTATTTATAGTGAATGGAACGGGAACACATACAGGTGGACCTTATATGGGTATCCAACCGACAGGTAAAAAGATAGATATTACCAATACATGGCTTGTCAGAATAGTTGATAAGAAAATCGTGGAATGGAAGGGCACGGGAAGTTTCGTGATTCTGCTACAGCAGCTTGGAGTTATGCCTGCAATAGAAGAAGCTATTCAAGCATATAACGATTCTTTGAAATAGCATTTCCATCCGAAGCAATTGGGAAGTAAAGGAAAGAGACGTTGAATCCTGAAGCAATGAAACTCTTTGGTCAGGCATTACTTGATTACCACAAGGGTGATCATGAAGCAGCCATCACACTCTTACGTGATGATGGTCATAGAACTCCACAGCTAATCAAGATATTCTTTCGAGAGGTACAAGAATATCCTCTTGAGAAAATTGCCCTGGACCTTAGCTATGGTCGTGTCCTTGATGTAGGTGCCGGGAGTGGTCTTCACAGTCTTTTCTTGCAGGATAAAGGTCTTAATGTAACCTCGATAGATATTTCACCGGAAGCTGTGCAGGTGATGCGGGAGCGTGGAGTCGTGAATGTTCATTTAGCAGATATCATGTCATTTGAGGAAGGTCAATACGATACCATACTGATGATGGGAAATAATATAGGTTTAGCAGAAACGGTTGATGGTTTGAGCCAATTTTTACAGCATATTTCGAACCTATTAAACCATGGAGGTCAAGTGTTACTTACTTCTATGGATGACCGATTTTCCGATGATGTGATAGGGATAAAATATGGGGAGCAAAATCTCGAATCCGGTCGGTACTTTGGCGAAATAAGAATGAAGGTGATATATAAAGGCATGGAAGGTCCTGTATTTGGCTGGATGCGTATCGATCCGGAAACTCTCAGCGAATACGCATTATCAGCCAAATTAAAGTGTGAAGTAATTAAACAACATGATGACGGTGGTTATCTAGCCCGTCTTACTCACAAGTAGCTAATGGTAAAAGCACTCACACTACTGAAAAGATTGGGAAGTAAAAAGGTACATAAAAAATGGTAACTATAGAAGAGAATATATCTCAACTTTCAGGAGGGTAATTAAATGGAAAATATATCAAAAGAACTACAAAAATCATTATTTGGACGTGGAGCCGAATGGTGGGCAAGAGCCTCTAACATCTCGAACATATTAGCTCCGATCTGTTTAATAATAGGGATTTTGGGCGATGCGATGAACAGAACCCTTGGGCTTGAATCAATGAATTGGTTCATAATGGCAGCTGCACTCTGGTTAGCAGGCTTGTCAGCATGGCACATAGCGTACTCTGCAGCCAAAGAAGGATATAAAAAATAAACATCCATGTTTAGTGACATCGTTACTGGAGTCTCATTACTAGTTTTATTGAGAAAAAACAAGGAGTGATATACACGCATAATGTCGGTGGAGAATAACAAACTCCTGGTGCTTCGTTTGCTTAATGAAGGAGTCAACCAGAAAAAACTGGGTATAATTGACGAAGTTATTGCGAGTGACTGTGCCTTCCATATTAGTGATGGACAAACTGTAATCGGAGTCAACGTCGTAAAACAGATGATAACTGCTTTCTTCGACGCCTTCGATGGCTTTCGTGTAACTATAGAAGATATAATTGGTGAAGATGATAAGGTAGTTGTCCGTTTTTTCGAGTCAGGCAAACACCAAGGTGAGTTCGAAGGGATTACGCCAACAGGCAACGAAGTAGTTTGGGTGGAAATAGCAATCTTCCGAATTGAGAATAATAAAATTGTAGAGGCATGGACTTTAGAAGATAAGTTAAATCTAATGAAACAACTAGGTACACGCCCACCACCTGAAGAGATTGAGAAGTAAAAAAACAAACACAGGAGGATACCAATGATTAGATTAGCAGTTTTATACCCCAATGAAACAGGAAAGAAATTTGACATGGATTACTATCTCAATAAGCACATTCCAATGGTAAATGATACACTCGGGAATCTCGGTTTAGTACGTACAGAAGTAGATAAAGGTATAGCGAGTATCGAACCAGGATCTCCACCTCCCTTTGTCGCAATATGCTATATGTATTTTGAAAATATGGAAGCGATGCAAAATAGCATGTCTAATAGTGGAGGTCTGATGGCCGATTTGCCGAATTTCTCTGATATCCAGCCGCAGGTGCAAATCAGCGAAATAGCATAGCTTATATTGTAAAGCATGAAAATAAGGGAATTCTAAATTCTAATCTCTAAAGTCTAAATAAATTGACCGTACTGATGATAAAAGTACTTTCGCGTTTTGGGATTAGAAATTCGATATTGCTTAGGAATTAGTGTTTCGATATTCGGATTTTCATATTATAATGGTTCATCATGAATGAGATACGAATAGACCCGGAACGTACCATAAGCGATGTCGACCCGAATATCTTCGGCGGATTCGCCGAACACCTCGGACGCTGTATCTACGGCGGCATTTACGAGCCGGATTCTCCTCACGCTGATG
>DUFA01000001.1 GCA_011191975.1 Dehalococcoidia bacterium | reverse complement strand
CTCCTCCCCACATCTTCGTATTCCCACCAGCTCCATGGATAAACACACAAGGTTCTCCCTCTCCATGAATCTCATAATACATATTGATGTCATTTACTTTTGCATATGGCATTGTTTATGCTCCTATTCTTTCTTAGATTCGTTATAAGCTTTGACAGCTTCTTCTATTGTAGGCATAACCCCAAGCTGCTGAAGTAAAAGCAACATACTTGCCGTGCCATTACCCTCCACGATTTTATTATCGACTATCCTGTCAATGTAAGTATTTTGAGCGTTTACTTCTTTACCAGTTGCTGGAATACCAAAATAAGGTCCACCTGTATGTGTCCCCTTACCATTTACTATAAAGGCTACTTTATCTCCTTCAGCTATAATGTCTACTATTGTAAGCGTCAAATCAGGAAATGCATTGTGCAACATCATCTCGCTCTCTTTAACTTGTTCTCTCGTAAAATGTTCTGAAAACATTTCATCAGAAAAATATTCGTGCGCAGCATCAAATTCCAGTTGGTTATAGTGTTCATATTGTCGACGTATTAGTTCCTTGTTATTCTCTTCTACAGTTCCCATTGTTTATGCTCCTTTATTCAGACTTGGAGGGGTAAGTGTAAAACCAAGTTGCAGAAGTTGACCTAGATAATCATCCAGATTCCAACCCTCAGCTATTTTCCCATTTTCCAGACGATATAATGCCATCCTGTACATTGTTACTGTTTTACCAGTTGGGGGTAGACCGCTAAATTCTCCAGTATTTGTTCCAGTTCGTTTTGCAATGACCATCACCTTATCATCTTCGGCAATCATATCAACGATTTCTATTGAATAATCAGGAAATGCGGCATGTCCCCCATCATTAGTCTTTTTTAGAGCATCTATATCGTTATCTATTCCTTGCCTCATCAAATAATGAATTAAAAAATCGGTTGTAACCATGTCATCAAACACTGAATTATCTCCTCGTCCGAATCTCTCAGTGAAGATACGTACTATCTCTTTATTCTCTTCAATACCCATAGGTTTATGCTCCTTATTATTAGGATTTTCCATATTGGGGAATTACCTAAGGCGACCAACCTTTGTTAGTTCATCGGCGACATCGTTGAGTCCCAGTTCTTCAAGTTTGGCTCTTGTTGGCTGCCCTGTTCGGACATCCCATCCTCTTAACTGGTAAAACCTGTCTTTTAACTGTTCGAATTTATCTTTATCTATTGGACCAGTCTGAACCATATTCATCGTGACTGCTTTCTTGAAATATGGTTCGTTCAGCGTATCGCTCTCTCTGGTACGGTTTTCCCGTTTCACCATTATTGCTCTAAGCAGATTCGTAATCCTCTCACCTGTCTCTGCCAGTGATGAAGTATCGATATCCAGACCAGTTACTACAGAAAGCATTCTGCTTTCAAAGACTCTCAGATCCATTTGTGGCGAGTTGTGGAAATTTTTCGGGGTACTGAACCACTCACATACGGGTAGAGAGTTTTTTAAGGACTGGTTATCCTGAACCCATGCGGTCGTATTATCGACTCTCTGATAATCCGTTTTATTCATATCCACTGTTTGGCTTTGTTCAAAAGTAGGGAGTCCAAAATGATCCATAGCTTCGTTATGGATGTGAGGATTCTCAGTATCTTGATTTAAATAATCGTGGCATGAATTGTATGGATCTCTGGTATCGACTGCCTTATGAAGTTCACCACCCAGGTTGTTAATATAATGTACGTGATAACCATTGACGGTTGACAATTCTTTGTACACCGCCATCAATTCTCTGCCGAATTCCAGTTTGTCTTTATAATACTCAATGAATCTCGCAGTTCCTTCAGAGTACGGTTTTTCCCCATTAGCAATCTTACCGAGTAATACTGTCAGAAATTCGTGATTCGAGTCCGTTCCTCCCAGCCATCGTGGCACAGGTAAACCTAAGTCATCACGGACCTTATTACTCTTAAGAATACCTCGAACATAGGACGCCATAAGAAGATGAGGAAAAAAGAGGGCGGTTTCGAAAGTATTTATTCCCAGTTTTTGACTAAGAATATTTGCTTCCCATATATCTTCCGGTTTATCGCTAAAAAACCAATAGAAACCATTTGCACATGAAAGCCCTCCACGTCCTATATCTTTAACTTCGTGGATACTGTGGCATTGTTGAGGGCAACCGTAACATCCATACTGCTTTTTATAGTATCTATCTTGGAAACCATTCTGGATTTCAGGGGTAGCAAATAAAGGAGCACGAAAATTAACAGCCGTTTTACTCTTCTTGTTCTCTTCTACTATGAGTTTAATAAGGTCCATAAAGCTATTTGGATCGGCAATGTTTATTCTACCGGTTCCTTTTGCCGATATTGCTTTCAAGTTCTTTGAGCCCATAACGGCACCGAAACCACCCTGACCGGCGGCACATTCTGTTTCGTTCAGAATTACCGCTATCCGGCTGAGATTCTCACCGGCTGGTCCGATTACCAGATTCGAAGATCCCGGTTCATCAGTCATCAGTTTTTGCTGTGTATCAAAGGTATCCATGCCCCATAACTCATTGGCATCTTTCACCTTTACTTCATCATCAACGATCGACAGAAATACCGGCTTTTCAGCTTTTCCGGTGACGAAGATGCTGTCATATCCTGTATATTTCATCTCTGCCGGAAACATACCGCCGAAGCCTGAATATGTATATAACTCATCCGGATAACATTGTGGTGAAATAGAACCTACTTCCGCTCTTCCAAACGGACCATATATCCCGGTTAACGGTCCTGCCGATATGATAAGGGGATTATCAGGATCATAAGCTCCAACTTCAGGACATCCCAGTTCCCAGAATATCTTGGCGTTTAGTCCTACTCCCCCGATAAATTCCTCAGGTTTATAATCAGATGTTGGTATTTTCTCTACTTTTCCATTCGTTAAATCAACATGCAATACGTTTCCTGCCCAGCCATATGTCTTTTTCATGGGTCCTACCTCTCATCTTTGGATTCGAGTTTTATTGCCTGAAACGGACAGTACTCGATGCATATCGGTCCGTCTTCCCGACCTCTACACAGGTCACATTTGAAAGCGACATCACTCTTTACATTGATATTTATCCTCGGTGGATCAAAGGGACAGGCATTAACGCATTCACCGCATCCGGTGCACTCTTCCCCGTTGATATACACAATACCAGTAGCTGAGTCTATGCAGATAGCCGCATCTTTCAGAGGGCATGCTTCATAACACTCAGGTGATTCGCACTGCTGACACACGTAATATTCATGATCAGCAGTAAACGGTTGTCGGACTATCTGAGACCTTGATAAGGATGGACTGTACAGGTCTTCATGATAAAGAGAACACATCAACTCGCATATTCCGCATGCTGTACAAACATTTTGATCATGAATAATATGCGTTCTTGCTTTTACCATTGACATTGTTTACCTCCTTCAAAACAAAAAAGGCACTACAAGCTACCGTACTACTCGGCAGCTATAGTACCCACTTCTAAACACTGGTCAATAAGGTTATTGAGTATAGGATATGAATGAATAACTAGTCAAGATAAAGTACTCATTAGCACATAATTTAGAATATGGCTAGCGCCATTTTCTCAATTCAATAAACAGATGCACTATTTCTATCGACCAACGGATTACGACCGGTTAGATTTGCAGTATAATGCTTACCAGTTCGTGCCTATACAACCTAAGTAAAACTTAGTCTTCAATTCGTACTTCAATTATTATGTTCAGGTAGTCATCCCGCTATTAATCCAATAGTCGAATAGGATCGGATTTTACTTTCCTGCAGAGTGTTGGGTAACGATAACGTGGTAAATTACTTTTTATTATTAAAGTCTGACGATCATTTGCATTTTCAAAACAGAAAACATTAAAATCAGGGTGTCATGAGACCTATCGTTCTGACACCCTGATTTCCAAAATCCCACTTAGTCAGGGACCATCTATTGAGGCTGGTAGGCCGTGCAGGTCTCGAACCTGCGACACCCTGATTAAAAGTCAGGTGCTCTACCAACTGAGCTAACGGCCCACGTACTTAGTCAGTTTATCAAATATGGGTTTGTTAGGCAAGGTTTGATGTTTATCCTGACTAATCATAGATGGGTATACTCATATATAGATTCCCGCCTTCGCGGGAATGAAGGAAGGTGTTTTGTTAGGCAAGATTTACTTTGTTTTCCGTGGATATTTTTAATGTGCTGAT